>NZ_JBHVCT010000011.1:0-109343 GCF_042803195.1 Streptomyces sp. NPDC057428 | reverse complement strand
GCCGGTGGGGGCGCCCCCACCGGCACCGCCGAGCCGCACGGGAGGCGGACTCCGCCCTGTCCGGTGAGGATGAGGGTGACTGGCCCCGGATACGGGGCAGGCGAGCGATGACCGCGTAGACCCGAGAAGGGACGCACACCGTGGCACGACCCAGGATTCTCGTTGTCGGCGCCGGCTTTGCCGGGGTCGAGTGCGTGCGCAGGCTGGAACGCACCCTCGCCCCGGGCGAGGCGGAGATCGCGCTCGTCACCCCGTTCTCGTACCAGCTCTACCTGCCGCTGCTCCCACAGGTGGCCTCCGGGGTGCTCACCCCGCAGTCGGTCGCGGTGTCCCTGCGCCGCAGCAGGCGGCACCGCACCCGGATCGTGCCCGGCGGGGCCATCGGAGTGGACACCAAGGCCAAGGTCTGCGTGGTCCGCAAGATCACCGACGAGATCGTGAACGAGCCGTACGACTACATCGTGCTCGCGGCCGGAAGCGTCACCCGGACGTTCGACATCCCGGGGCTCATCGAGAACGCCCGGGGCATGAAGACCCTGGCCGAGGCCGCATACATCCGTGACCACGTCATCTCCCAGCTGGATCTGGCCGACGCCAGCCACGACGAGGAGGAGCGGGCGTCCAGGCTCCAGTTCGTGGTGGTCGGCGGTGGTTACGCCGGTACGGAGACGGCCGCGTGCCTGCAGCTGCTCACCACCAACGCCGTCAAGCACTACCCCCGGCTCGACCCGAAGCTGATCAGGTGGCACCTGATCGACATCGCGCCGAAGCTCATGCCGGAGCTCGGTGACAAGCTCGGGACGAGTGCGCTGGAGATCCTGCGCAAGCGCGGCATCGAGGTCTCGCTCGGTGTGTCCGTCGCCGAGGCGGGCCCGGACAAGGTGACGTTCACGGACGGCCGGGTGCTGCCCTCCCGCACGCTGATCTGGACAGCCGGGGTCGCGGCCAGTCCGCTCATCTCCACCCTCGGCGCCGAGACGGTACGCGGCAGGCTCGCGGTGACTCCGGAGATGACCCTGCCGGGCGCCGACGGGGTGTTCGCGCTCGGTGACGCGGCCGCGGTCCCCGACCTGGCGAAGGGCGGCGATGCGATCTGCCCGCCCACCGCGCAGCACGCCATGCGCCAGGGCCGGAAACTCGCGGACAACATCATCGCTTCCCTGCGCGGCAGCGCCCTCCAGCCGTACGTCCACAAGGACCTCGGTCTGGTCGTGGACCTCGGCGGCCGGGACGCGGTGTCCAAGCCGCTGGGCATCGAGCTGAAGGGCCTGCCCGCCCAGGTGGCGGCCCGCGGGTACCACTGGGCGGCGCTGCGGACCAATGTGGCCAAGACCCGCGTCATGACGAACTGGCTGCTCAACGCCGTCGCGGGTGACGACTTCGTGCGTACGGGCTTCCAGGCCCGCAAGCAGGCCACGCTGCGCGACTTCGAGTACACCGACGCCTACCTCTCGCCGGAGGAGCTCCGGGCGCACACGGCCGGGGTGCACACCCGGGGCTGACCGCCGGGTCTGCGGCCCTGACGGGGCGGACCGCCGGGGCGAGGGCCGCGACCGCGCGCGGCGAAGGGCGTCATGTACGGCGCGAGAGCACCGTCCCGACCGTGTCCGCCTCGTCGGCGCGCTTGTCCTCGCGGTAGCGCAGGACACGGGCGAACCGCAGCGTGACGCCGGCCGGATAGGGGTGGAGCTCTGGAGTCCGTCGTAGGCGATCTCCACGACGAGCTCCGGGCGCACGGTCACCACATGTCCGTCGTCGCCGGTGGACAGTTCCTGGAGCCGTTCGGTCTGCCAGCCGAGCATGGTGTCGGTGAGTCCCTTGAAGGTCTTGCCGAGCATGGCGAAGGTACCGTCCTCGCGGCGTGCCCCCAGGTGGAGGTTGGAGAGCTTCCCGGTACGCCTGCCGTGCCCCCATTCGGCGGCCAGGACGACGAGGTCCAGCGTGTGCACGGGCTTCACCTTCAGCCAGGACGCGCCCCGCCGGCCCGCGCTGTAGGGCGCCACCGTGCCCTTGACCACCACGCCCTCGTGCCCGCGGACCAGGGTGTCATGGAAGAACGCCACCGCCGCGGCTCGCAGGCCCTCCTCCCCGGTGTCCTCTACGACGAAGCGCCGTACCCGCATCGGTTCGGGCACCAGGGCCGCCAGCTCCCGGTGACGGTCTGCGAAGGGCAGGTCCAGCAGCTCGCGTCCGTCGACGGACAGCACGTCGAAGAAGACCGGGACCACGGGGACGGTGTCCGCGGCGTCGGCGACGTCGCGGCGGGAGCCCACCCGGCCGGCGGTCTCCTGGAAGGGCCGGGGCCTGCCGTCGGCGCCGAGTGCGATCACCTCGCCGTCGAGGATGAACCGCCCGGCGGGGAATCCGGCCACGGCCGTCGCGAGTTCGGGGAGCCGGTCGGTGATGTCGTCGAGCGTGCGGGTGTACGCCCGCACGCTCGGACCGTCCCTGTGCACCTGCACGCGGATGCCGTCCAGCTTCTCCTCCACCGCGCAGGGGCCGAGCTTGTCGACGGCCTCGAGGACCGAGCGTGCGGTGTGCGCGAGCATCGGCTGGACCGGACGGCCGACGGTGAGCCGGAAGGACGCGAGGGCTCCGGGGCCCTCCTGGAGCAGCGCCCCGGCAACGTCTCCCAGCGACCCGGCGAGCATCACGGCGCGCCTCACCTCGGGGGCCGGCGCCCCGGCGGCGTCGGCGAGGGCCTCGGCCGCCGCGGCGTCCAGTGCCCCCTGACGCACCTCACCCGTGAGCAGTGCCCGCAGGAAACGCTGTTCCTCCGCTGTGGCGGCGCCGAACAGCAGGGTCAGACGTTCTTTGCGGGCGCTCTGCGAACCCGGACCCTTGAGAGCGCCGATCGCGGTCAGCTCCGCGTCCGTCCCGGCCACGGTCAGCGTGGGGCTGCCCGCGGGGGTGACGTCGCCGCGCAGGGCGCTCCAGCCGATGCCGAGCCGTCCCTGCGGGAGGCGGCCGGCGAGGTACGGGATGACGACCGGGACGTCGTCGGGTCCCGCTTCCCGGAAGAGGGCAGCCAGGAGCGCGGTCTTCCTGGTCCGGGCCGACGTCGCGGCGACCTCCAGGGACACGTGGGCGAGCCGGGCGAGCAGCATGCGGCCATGGTGCTACGCCGCCGCGCCCGCCGCCCCCGGAACGGCTCCGAGCACCGTCACGGGACGCCCCTTCGTCAGAAGCCCGGGCAGGAGCGCCCGTCGCGTCAGATGACGTTGAGGGCCGCCGCCGCGCCCACTCCCCCGAGGATCATGAACGCCGGCATCAGCACCTTGATCTCCACCCAGCTGCCGGCGCGGAAGCGCATGAACTTCGGCGGTCCGAGCGCGTACCAGCGCTTACGGCCGAGCGGGATGGGCCACAGGATCGGGCAGCCCGAAACGGTGAGCGCGTCGCCGATGTCGTGAACGAGGGCGCCGAGCACGATCGGGAGCCCCAGCCAGAGGTACTCCTGGCCCGGGGCGTCGAAGAGCCAGCCCGAGCCGTTCCCCGTTTCGTCGAGGACACCGGCCAGGATCCAGGCGCTGGTCGCGCCGAGCAGCCACACGAGGACGTCGCTGGAAACCCTGGCCGCCCGCCAGAGGAGCCCTTCCACGGCCAGGACGAGGTGGACGAAGAGGATCGCCAGGACGGCCCACCGGCCGCCGAAGACCGCGGCGGCCGAGGCGGTGGCACCGGTCAGCACCGCCCACAGCCAGGTGTGGGTGAGAGTGCGGTGGCCCCCGGTCCTGCGCGGGTCCCCCGGTCCCTTCGTCGCTTTGTAGACGGCGTACGAGAGTTTGTCGACGATCTCGCATATCGCCTTGGAGACGGGACCGAAGGCGCGCGAGATGGTGGCCGACTTGTGGTCGAGGTCCGGGGCGAGTGCGGCACCGGCGGTGATCAGAGCTCCGACGACCAGCACGGGCCAGGGCATCGTGTGACCCGTGGCTGCGGCCGCGGCACCCACCCCCAGCCAGGCCGCTGCCCCTGACAGTGAGTGCGCCGGTCCCATCATGGCTTTTTCCCGCCCCCATCGTGGTTCGGCCGTGTGTCGCGGCCGGGCCGCCATCGTCTTTGCGCGGCGGCCGAGTTGAGTGGGCAGCGTATCGTCCGTGATCTTCGCCCGGTCCTCCGGTTCCCTCATCCGGGCCGGAGACAGGCAAGATGGGGACGTGACCCTTATCGATCAGCTCCCCCCGACCGCCGACCCGGACGCCCTCTTCGAGTCCTTCTCGTCATGGACCGAATCGCAGGGCATCACCCTCTACCCGGCTCAGGAGGAGGCGCTGATCGAGGTGGTCTCCGGGGCGAACGTGATCCTCTCCACCCCCACCGGCTCCGGGAAGAGCCTGGTCGCCGCGGGCGCGCACTTCACCGCGCTGGCCCAGGACAAGGTCACCTTCTACACCGCGCCGATCAAGGCGCTGGTCTCGGAGAAGTTCTTCGACCTGTGCAAGCTCTTCGGCACGGAGAACGTCGGCATGCTCACGGGCGACGCCTCGGTCAACGCCGACGCCCCGGTGATCTGCTGCACGGCCGAGGTCCTCGCCTCGATCGCTCTGCGTGACGGCAAGTACGCCGACATCGGCCAGGTCGTGATGGACGAGTTCCACTTCTACGCCGAGCCCGACCGGGGCTGGGCCTGGCAGATCCCGCTGCTGGAACTGCCGCAGGCACAGTTCGTGCTGATGTCGGCGACCCTCGGCGACGTCTCGATGTTCGAGAAGGACCTGACCCGCCGCACCGGGCGCCCGACGTCGGTGGTGCGTTCCGCGACGCGGCCGGTGCCGCTGAGCTACGAGTACCGGCTGACGCCGATCACCGAGACGCTCACCGAGCTGCTCGACACCAGGCAGTCGCCCGTCTACATCGTGCACTTCACGCAGGCCGCGGCGGTCGAGCGCGCCCAGTCGCTGATGAGCATCAACATGTGCACCAAGGAGGAGAAGGAGAAGATCGCCGACCTGATCGGCAACTTCCGCTTCACCACCAAGTTCGGCCAGAACCTGTCGCGGTACGTGCGCCACGGGATCGGGGTGCACCACGCGGGCATGCTCCCCAAGTACCGCCGCCTCGTCGAGAAGCTGGCACAGGCGGGCCTGCTGAAGGTGATCTGCGGGACGGACACACTGGGCGTCGGCGTCAACGTCCCCATCCGTACGGTGCTGTTCACGGCACTCACCAAGTACGACGGCACCCGGGTCCGTACGCTGCGCGCGCGGGAGTTCCACCAGATCGCGGGCCGTGCCGGCCGGGCGGGATTCGACACGGCTGGCTTCGTCGTCGCGCAGGCTCCCGAGCACGTCATCGAGAACGAGAAGGCCGTCAAGAAGGCGGGCGACGACCCCAAGAAGAAGCGCAAGGTGGTCCGCAAGAAGGCACCCGAAGGTTTCGTCGCCTGGTCGGAGACCACCTTCGACAAGCTGATCACCTCGGATCCGGAGCCGCTGACCTCGCGCTTCCGGGTCACGCACACGATGCTCCTGTCGGTCATCGCCCGGCCGGGCAACGCCTTCGCGGCGATGCGCCATCTGCTGGAGGACAACCACGAGCCTCGCCGCGCCCAGCTGCGGCACATCCGCAGGGCCATCGCGATCTACCGCTCGCTTCTCGACGGCGGTGTGGTGGAGCGGCTCGACACACCCGACGCCGAGGGCCGTATCGTACGGCTCACCGTCGACCTGCAGCAGGACTTCGCGCTCAACCAGCCGCTGTCGACGTTCGCTCTGGCCTCGTTCGACCTGCTGGACGCCGAATCCCCCTCGTACGCCCTGGACATGGTCTCCGTGGTCGAGTCGACGCTCGACGACCCTCGGCAGATCCTCGCAGCCCAGCAGAACAAGGCGCGTGGCGAGGCGGTCGGGCAGATGAAGGCGGACGGCGTCGAGTACGAGGAGCGCATGGAGCGGCTCCAGGAGGTCACGTATCCCAAGCCCCTGAGCGAGCTGCTGTGGCACGCCTACGACGTGTACCGCACCAGCCACCCGTGGGTCGGCGACCACCCCGTGTCGCCGAAGTCGGTGATCCGGGACATGTACGAACGGGCCATGACCTTCACCGAGTTCACCTCGAACTACGAGCTGGCCCGCACCGAGGGAATCGTGCTGCGCTACCTGGCGAGCGCGTACAAGGCGCTCGAGCACACCATTCCCGACGACCTGAAGTCCGAGGACCTGGAGGACCTGATCGCCTGGCTGGGCGAGATGGTGCGCCAGGTGGACTCCAGCCTCCTGGACGAGTGGGAGCAGCTGGCCAACCCGGAGGTGGAGACCGCGGAGCAGGCGCAGGAGCGTGCCGACGAGGTCAAGCCGGTCACGGCCAACGCCCGTGCCTTCAGGGTCCTGGTGCGCAACGCGATGTTCCGCCGGGTGGAGCTGGCGGCCCTGGACAGGGTCCGGGACCTGGGCGAGCTGGATGCCGACGCCGGCTGGGACGAGGACGCGTGGGGCGAGGCGATGGACGCCTACTGGGACGCGCACGAGGAGCTGGGCACCGGCCCGGACGCACGCGGACCGAAGCTGCTGAAGATCGACGAGGACCCCGGGCACGGTCTGTGGCGGGTGTGGCAGGCGTTCGCGGACCCGGCCGGGGACCACGACTGGGGTATCAGTGCGGAGGTCGACCTCGCGGCCTCCGACGAGGAGGGCCGGGCAGTCGTCCGGGTCACGGCCGTGGGCCAGCTGTGACGGCGAACCGGCCGGAAGAGTGGAGAACAACCGCATGACGAACCCCGCCGACAGCCTGGTCGAGCTTCTCGACCTGGAGCGGATCGAGGTCAACATCTTCCGCGGCCGCAGCCCGGAGGAGTCCCTGCAACGGGTCTTCGGCGGTCAGGTCGCGGGCCAGGCTCTGGTCGCCGCCGGCCGCACCACCGACGGGGACCGTCCGGTGCACTCCCTGCACGCGTACTTCCTGCGGCCGGGGCGCCCCGGTGTGCCGATCGTGTACGACGTGGAGAGGGTGCGGGACGGCCGGTCCTTCACCACGCGCCGCGTCACGGCCGTGCAGCAGGGCCGGACGATCTTCAACCTGACGGCGTCCTTCCACCGTCCGGAGGAGGCGGGCTTCGAGCACCAGCTGCCGCCCGCCCGCACCGTGCCGGACCCCGAGGACCTGCCGACGGTCGCCGACGAGGTGCGCGAGCACCTGGGCGGGCTGCCGGAGGCCCTGGAACGGATGGCGCGGCGCCAGCCCTTCGACATCCGCTACGTGGACCGGCTGCGCTGGACGCAGGAGGAGATCAAGGGCGCGGACCCGCGCAGCGCGGTGTGGATGCGCGCGGTCGGCCCGCTGGGCGACGATCCGCTCGTGCACACCTGCGCGCTGACGTACGCGAGCGACATGACGCTGCTGGACGCGGTACGGATTCCGGTCGAACCTTTGTGGGGGCCGCGCGGCTTCGACATGGCGTCGCTGGACCACGCCATGTGGTTCCACCGGCCGTTCCGGGCCGACGAGTGGTTCCTGTACGACCAGGAGTCGCCGATCGCCACGGGTGGCCGGGGGCTGGCCAGGGGCCGGATCTACGACCGCCAGGGCCAGTTGCTGGTGTCCGTGGTGCAGGAGGGCCTCTTCCGCCGCCTCGACGGCGCGTAGGGAGGGCAGCGGGTCAGGTGCCGGGCAGCGGGTCCTGGTCCACCTCGTGCCGGCGGGTCCGGATGTCCGGGCCCGCCGGATGCAGTTTGGCGTCGCAGGCGGGTCCCAGCCCGGCACGGCGGGACTCCGCCCCGGTGAGGGGGCGTCCGCACAGCGCGCACCGCACAACGCGTTGACCGGTGGCCGGCGCTGGCTCGGACTGCGGTTCGGGGAACTCGGGAAAGGGCTCGGGGGACTCCACGGGATGATCCTCTCAAGCCGGTGGGGCACGGCGAGAAGCGGTGACGCTTCGGCCCCGGTTCCTCCGCGAGCGGCCGGGACTCCGTGACCCGGGACAGCGGGGTGATCGGCTTCGGAGCGGCGCGGTGTACCGCCCGACGACCCGCGCCGACACCGGCGCACCCGTCCGCAGGGCACCCACCGGACCGTGTACGGCTGTGGGAGGGTATCGCTCCATGACCGCCCAATCTCTGACAGAACCCCGCGCAACACCTGTCCGACAGGGCGTCCCGGGCGGCTCCCCCGGCCTCAGGGAGGTGTCGCGTGGACATGATCCACGTCCGAGCCGTCAGTCCTCCGGATCTCACCGAGCGGGTGGAGGAGATCCTCTCCAGTGATCCGTACGTCCTGAACCTGGTCGTCCTGCGGGGTGCGGCCCGCGGGCCCGACGGCGACTCCGTCGCCTTCGACGTGCTGACGGGGGCTGCGGACGAGGTGCTGCGCGGCCTGCGGGAACTCCAGGTCGACCGGCGCGGCTCCGTCGTCCTCGAGTCCGTCGACATGGCCTTCCCGGGGAGGGCCACGGACGATGCGGCACGCAGACTCGGGGTGTTCGTCGGGGCACCGGTCTGGGAGCAGGTGGAGGCACGTATCCGGTCCGGCGGGAGATACCCTCCGAGCTTCTATTTCTACCTGGTCGTCGCGGGCCTGATCGGCTCGGTCGGCATCGTGACCAACTCCCAGATCCTGATTGTCGGCGCCATGGTCGTCGGACCCGAGTACGGGGCCATCGTCGCGGTGGCGCTGGGTATGGACCGCAAGGACCGGCCCATGGTCCGAAAGGGGCTGTCCGCGCTCGGCTCCGGGCTTCTGCTGACGATCGCCATTACCTTGCTCTTCAGTCTGCTCATCCGCGCCTTCGGTCTTCAGTCCGAGGCGTTCGACCGGGGGCTGCGTCCCGTCTCGGACCTCATCAACACCCCCAACTTCTTCTCGTTCGCAGTGGCGGCGCTCGCCGGCGTCGTCGGCATCGTCTCGCTCACCGAGGCGCGCACGAGCGCCCTGCTCGGGGTGTTCATCTCCGTCACGACCATCCCGGCGGCCGCGGCCATCAGCGTCTCGACTGCCTTCGCGAGCTGGTCAGAGGCGTGGGGTTCCCTGGTGCAGCTGCTGGTCAACATCTCGGTCCTCATCGTGGTGGGCGCGGGTGCGCTCAGATGCCAGCGGGCGATCTGGCGGCGCGCGGGCCGTGGCGGGATCCTCGGCGGTCCCCGCACCTGAGGGCTGTCCCGCGGTCCCTGGCGGGGCCGAGCGGGTACCGGACCGCGCCGAGCGGCCGGAAGCGGGCCGACCCGGGATGATGGAGGGGCGCGGGCCGCCCCCAAGGCCTCGCCAGCAGCCAGGAGGGCCGCCATGCCCCAGGAACACACCTCACCGCTCCGTGCCGAGCCGGGCGCGAGCCCCGGGGAACGGGCAGCGCTCGGCAGAGCCGCCCGCAAGCGGGCCCCCCGGTCCAGCCATCGCACGTACGACCCACCGGCGGGCCGGCCGGATCCACTGGCCCTCCTGGAGGCCCAGTCGGCGGCCAGGGTGCGGGAACTGGTCCCGATCCGGTACAGCCGGATGACGGAGTCGCCGTTCCGCTTCTACCGGGGAGCCGCCGCGATCATGGCCTCCGACCTCGCCGGGACGCCGGCCTCCGGGATCAGGACCCAGCTCTGCGGTGACGCCCACCTGCTGAACTTCCGGCTGCTCGCCTCCCCCGAACGCAATCTGCTCTTCGACATCAACGACTTCGACGAGACCCTGCCCGGGCCCTGGGAATGGGACGTCAAACGGCTGGCGGCCAGTCTCGTCATCGCGGCCCGTGCCAACGGCTTCTCCGACAAGGAACGGGCCCGCATCGTGCGGGCAACCGTGCGCTCCTACAGGGAGTCGATGATCAGGTTCGCGGAGATGCGGAATCTCGATGTCTGGTACACGAAGACCGACGTGGACCGCCTGCGGGCGGTGGCCACGGACAAGCTCGCCGCGAGGGGCCGCAAGCGGGTGGCGAGGGCGACGGCCAAGGCCCGCACCCGGGACAGTCTGCAGGCGTTCGGCAAGCTCACCGAGGTGAGCGGCGGGAGGCTCAGGATCGCCGCGGATCCGCCCCTGGTCGTGCCCGTCGCCGATCTGCTGCCCGATGCGGAACGCCGTGCGACGGAAGGGCAGTTCCGCAAGCTCCTGCGGCGCTACGGCCGCAGCCTGCCCTCGGACCGGCGGGCCTTGCTCGCCGACTTCGAGCCCGTGGACCTGGCCCGCAAGGTAGTGGGGGTGGGCAGCGTCGGGACGCGGTGCTGGATCATCCTGCTGCTGGGCAGGGACGGCCGGGACCCGCTCTTCCTCCAGGCGAAGGAGGCGGACACCTCCGTGCTCGCGCCGCACGCGGGGGCGAGCGCCTACCGGAACCAGGGCGAGCGGGTGGTGGCCGGCCAGCGTCTGATGCAGGCCGCGGGTGACATCTTCCTCGGCTGGGAGAGGGTGGAGGGCTTCGACGGCAAGCGCCGTGACTTCTACGTGCGCCAACTGCGGGACTGGAAGGGCATCGCCGAGCCGGAAGTGATGGTGCCGCGCGGTATGGCCGCCTTCGGAGAGCTGTGCGGCTCGACGCTGGCCCGTGCGCACGCACGTTCCGGCGACCGCATCGCCATCGCGGCCTATCTCGGCCACGGCGACGTGTTCGACCGGGCACTGGTGACGTTCGCCGAGCTGTACGCCGACCAGAACGAGCGGGACCACCGGGCGCTGGTCGACGCGGTGTCCGCCGGCACTCTTCCGGCCGCCCCGGAGGGTGACACGTAACGGACCAGCATTCACTGCCGTCCGACAGCGGGTACATCGCAGACAAAAGCGGACATCGTGGTATCACCGTGTGGACCCCCGCCGGGCGGCACGCCCGGCCGGGACCCGACACCGAGGAGACCATGACCATGTCGGCCGAACCGGTCGCAGCACACGGCACGGAGGCCCCGGATCCGCTCGTGGTGGTCCGCACCCGGGGATACGCGGTGCTGCTGGTCATGGTGGCGCTCCTCGGGGTCCCCCTCTCCGCGGCGGCGTTCGGGTTCCTCTCCCTCGTCCACGAACTCGGCTCACTGACCTACGACGACCTCCCCCGCGCGCTGGGCTTCCACGGCACACCTTCGTGGTGGCCGGTGCCGCTGCTCGCCGTGTCGGGCCTGCTGACCGGGCTGGCCGTCCGCTACCTCCCGGGTACGGGCGGGCACGAGCCGGCAGAGGGATTCGTCAATTCGGCGGCTCCGACCGCCGCGCAGCTCCCGGGGATCGCGCTCGCCGCGCTGGCATCCCTCGGGCTCGGCGTGGTCCTCGGTCCGGAGGCCCCCCTCATCGCCCTCGGCGGCGGACTGGCCGCGTACGCGGCGCGCCTGTTGAAGCCCGGCATCGAGCCGAGCGCGGGCGCGATGGTGGCGGCGGCCGGGAGCTTCGCCGCCGTCAGCGCACTGCTGGGGTCACCGCTCCTGGGCGCGTTCCTGCTGATGGAGGCGTCAGGACTCGCCGGGATGACGCTCGGCCTCGTCCTCGTGCCGGGGCTGCTGGCCTCGGGCATCGGTTCGCTCATCTTCATCGGCCTGGGCTCGTGGACAGGTCTGGGGACGTACTCCCTGACACTTCCTCACGTGCCGCACACCCCGCAGCCCACATTCGCCGAGTTCGGCTGGGCACTGGCCCTCGGGGTGGCGGCGGCCCTCGCGGGCACAGGCATCAAACGGCTCGCCCTGTCACTCAGGGACCGGGTCGCGCAGCGGCGGGTCGTCGCGACCGTGGTGATGGGCCTGACCATCGGCGTGCTGGCCCTCCTGTACGCCGAGAGCACGGGCAGGGACGCCTCCGAGGTGCTCTACTCGGGCCAGGACGACCTCGGCGGCCTGCTCGCCGAGGACGCCACCTACACGGTCGCCACCCTTCTCGTGCTGCTCGTCTGCAAGTCACTCGCCTACTCCGCTTCGCTGAGTGGCTTCAGGGGCGGCCCCATCTTCCCGTCGATGTTCCTCGGCGCGGCTGGCGGGCTGGCCATGTCGCATCTGCCCGGCCTGAACGCCACCTCGGGTTTCGCGATGGGCATCGGCGCGATGTGCGTGGCGATGCTCCGCCTGCCGATGACATCGGTCCTGCTGGCCACGCTGCTGCTGGGACGCGAGGGCATCACCGTTATGCCGCTCGTGATCGTCTCCGTGGTGGTGTCCTACGTCCTGGTGCTCAGACTCGAGCGTCCCTCGACGAAGGCGAGCACAGCGCCCAGATGACGAAGATGTTGATCGCGATGAGGACGATCGACCAGAACGGGTAGTACGGGAGCCACAGGAAGTTGGCGACCACCAGGAGGCCCGCGATCAGGACGCCGACGGCCCGGGCCCAGAACGCTCCGGTGAACAGCGCGAAGCCGGCGAGCACGACGACGATGCCCAGGATGAGGTGCACCCAGCCCCAGCCGGTCAGGCTGAACTGGAACGCGTAGTTGCGGGTCGAGACGAACACGTCGTCCTTGGCGATCGCGGCGATCCCTTCCAGGATGGCCATCGCTCCGCCGAAGATCATCATCACCGCGGCGAACACGGTCCAGCCGGTCGCGGCGACCCTGCGCCCGCTGCCGGAGTCGTGACCCGCTCGCGTCCCACTCATGCTTCCAGCCATGTCGGCCTCCTAGGTTCCACGGCCGCTTTCGGCACGGACGTACCGATATGCGGCTTATGTCTCTCTTACTCAGACTGACACGCCATCACCCGATCAGCACACGGGCGACCCACTCCCGTATCAGGACAGAGATATGATCCTGAATATGAGAGACAAGGAGCTGCGGGACTCCGTCGACGCCCGGCTCGCGGCTCGGCTGGCCGCACTGCGTGCCGAACGCGGCTGGTCCCTCGACGAGCTGTCGGGCCGGGCGGGCGTGAGCCGCTCCACGCTCTCGCGCCTGGAGCGCGGCGAGCTGAGCCCGACCACGTCCCTACTGGGACAGCTGTGCACGGTGTACGGGCGGACGATGTCACGCCTGCTGACGGAGGTGGAGGAGGAACCGGCCCCACTCGTACGGGCCGCGAGCCAACCCGTCTGGACCGACGAGCGCTCCGGCTTCGTACGCCGGTCCGTCTCCCCGCCGCATCCCGCTCTGCGCGCCGAGGTCATCGAGGGGACACTCGCCGCAGGCGCCGCCATCGCCTACGAGGACGCCCCCGTGCCAGGAGTGGAGCAGCACGTCTGGGTGCTCGACGGCACGGTCGAGATCACCGTCGAAGGCGCCGTGCACACCGTGCGCCGGGGTGACTGCCTGCGCTTCCGGCTGCGTGGCCCCTCCCACTTCCGCTGTCCGGGGCCGGATCCGGTCCGCTACGCCCTGATGATCGTCCTGCCGTGAACGTGAAAGGACCCGCGCCATGATCGATATCGTCCCCGTGTCCGGCCCCGAACTGGTCACGTACGCCGATGAACTCGCCGCCCTGCTGATCGAGGCCGTGGAGGGCGGCGCCTCCGTGGGATTCCTCGCACCGCTGGAGCGGGAGAGCGCTGCCGCCTGGTGGCGGGAGCGGGCCGCCGCCGTGGAGTCTGGCAGCCAGCAGGTCTGGATCGCCCGGGACGACGACACGCAGGTGGTCGGCACGATCAGCCTCGCCAGGACGGCCCTGCCCAATGCCCGCCATCGCGCGGAGGTCGCCAAGCTCGTGGTGAGGCCGTCCGCGCGGGGCCGGGGCATCGGCCGGGCGCTGCTCGCCGCCGTCGAGAAGTGGGCCGCAGCGGCGGGGCTGACCCTCCTGGTCCTGGACACCGAGACGGGAGGCGACGCCGAACGCCTCTACCGTTCCGAGGGATGGACGCCGTGCGGCTCGGTCCCGGACTACGCGGCGGACCCCTACGGAACGCTCAGGGACACCACCTTCTACTACCGGGCCCTCGGCCACCCCGAGGCCTCCGGCTGAAGGGCGGCACAATGGGAACGACGCCACGCTATCGAGGAGATACCCCATGACGCTGCACGACATCCCGCTCCGCACACTCACCGGCGAGCCGACGACCCTGGGCGCCTACAAGGGCTCGACCGTCCTCCTGGTGAACGTCGCCTCCAAGTGCGGGCTCACTCCCCAGTACGCCGGCCTGGAGAACCTCCAGAAGGCTTACGGGGACCGGGGGTTCACGGTTCTCGGGGTGCCCTGCAACCAGTTCGCGGGCCAGGAGCCGGGCACGGCGGAGGAGATCCAGACGTTCTGCTCGACGACGTACGGGGTCAGCTTCCCGCTGCTGGAGAAGGTCGACGTCAACGGCGAGAACCGGCACCCGCTCTACACGGAGCTGACGAAGCTCGGCGATTCCGAGGGCGCGGCCGGTGACGTCCAGTGGAACTTCGAGAAGTTCCTGATCTCCCCGGCAGGTGAGCCGGTCGCCCGGATCCGCCCCCGCACCGAGCCCGAGGCCCCCGAGGTCGTGGCGATCATCGAGGCGAACCTGCCGCGCTAAGGGCTGGACAGCACGAGGGGCCGGGCCGCCGAGACGGTCCGGCCCCTCGTGGTGCCCAAGGGCGTTCGTGATCCGGGCGAGGCCTAGCGGATCGGCATCCCCGACAGGGTCCGGGCGATCACGAGGCGCTGGATCTCGCTCGTGCCCTCGAAGATGGTGTAGATCGCGGCGTCCCGGTGCATGCGCTCCACCGGGTACTCACGGGTGAAGCCGTTCCCGCCGAGGATCTGCACGGCCTGCGCGGTGACCGTCTTGGCCGTCTCGCTCGCGTAGAGCTTGGACATCGAGCCCTCGGCCGCGGTGAACGGCTTTCCCGCGCTCGCCATCCAGGAGGCCCGCCATACGAGCAGCCGCGCCGCGTCGATCTGCGTACGCATGTCGGCCAACTGGAAGGCGATGCCCTGGTTGTCGATGATCGGGCGGCCGAACTGGGTCCGGGTCCTCGCATAGTCGAGGGCGACCTCGTAGGCGGCCCGGGCGGTGCCGACGGCCATGGCCCCGACGGCCGGGCGGGACGCCTCGAAGGTGGCCATCGCCGCGTTCTTGAGGGGCTCTCCGCCCGGCTTGACGCGCTCGCGGGCACGGGCGAGGCGCTCGTCGAGCTTCTCCTTGCCGCCGAGCAGGCAGTGGCCGGGGATCCGTACGTCCTCCAGGACGACCTCGGCGGTGTGCGAGGCGCGGATGCCGTGCTTCTTGAACTTCTGGCCCTGCGAGAGGCCGGGGATGGCCGGCGGGACGACGAAGGAGGCGTGGCCCTTCGAGCCCAGCTCGGGGTCGACGACGGCGACGACGACGTGGATGTTGGCGATGCCGCCGTTGGTCACCCAGGTCTTGGTGCCGTTGAGCACCCACTCGTCCTTGGCCTCGTCGTACACCGCGCGGGTGCGCATCGAGGCCACGTCCGAACCGGCGTCGGGTTCGGAGGAGCAGAAGGCGGCGACCTTCACGTCGTCGGCGTCACCGTACATCTGCGGAATCCAGGTGCCGATCTGCTCCTCGGTGCCGTTGGCGAGGACGCCCACGGCCGCCAGGCCCGTACCGACGATCGACAGGGCGATTCCGGCGTCACCCCAGAACAACTCCTCCATCGCCATGGGGATCCCGAGGCCTGTCGGGTCGAAGAACTGCTGTGCGTAGAAGTCGAGGGAGTAGATGCCGACCTTGGCCGCCTCCTGGATGACGGGCCACGGCGTTTCCTCACGCTCGTCCCACTCCGAAGCGGCCGGCCGGATCACATCGGCGGCGAATCCGTGCAGCCAGTCACGGACCTGCTTCTGGTCGTCGTTCAGCTCGAGCGTGAACTCGGCCATGTTCCCTCCAAGCACTTCCGGATCAACCTGTTACTAGCGGTAACAACTAGTCTGTTACCAGCAAGTAGCTTCTGTCAACCGCTCAGCGGCGGATCAACGCACGGCCGAGCGGGGTGTTACGTTGCCCGAGCGTGACGAGATCGAGGACAGCCTGGTGGGGCGGGGAGAGACGACATGGAGACCGCACGAGGAGCCGAACGGCAGCGAACAGCGGCGGAACGGCGCCGCAGGGAACTGCTGGAAGCGGCGGACCGAGTGGTGCTCAGGGACGGGCCCAAGGCGTCGATGAACGCCATCGCCGCCGAGGCCGGAATCACGAAGCCCATCCTCTACCGGCACTTCGGCGACAAGGGTGGCCTGTACCGCGCCCTCGGCAAGCGCCACACCGACGCCCTGCTCAGCGCCCTCAGGGCCGCCCTGGACGCCCCCTCCGACCGCCGCGAGCGCGTCGAGGCGACCCTGGACACCTACCTGGCGGCGATCGAGGCGCGCCCGCAGGTCTACCGATTCCTGATGCACCCCTCGGACGACGCGGCCCCCTCGCCCGAGCAGGGCTTCGACGTCGGTCGCCACTCCGCCCCGCTGCTGCGCCGCCTCGGCGAGGAGCTGGGAAAAGTGATCATGGAACGGGTCGACCTCGGACCGGAGGGCGAACAGACGGCTCGCATCTGGGGCCATGGCATCGTCGGCATGATGCACGCGGCCGGGGACTGGTGGCTCGGCGACCGCCCCTGCTCGCGTGAGCAACTGGTGCGCAGCCTCGCCGATCTGCTCTGGGGCAGGCTGGCCGAGGCGGAGGACCGTCCGGGCGGCCAGGGCTTCTGAGCCGGCGCCCACGCCGACGCGGGTCAGACCGTGGACGTACGCCCCCACGAAGCACGCCGTACGGCCCGCAGCGCCCTGGTGCGCCGGAACCCGGACAGCCGGTCCGTGTAGACGCGGCCGTCGAGGTGGTCGCACTCGTGCTGCAGACAGCGGGCGAACCAGCCCGTGCCGGTGATCCGCACCGGCTCCCCGGTCACGCTCCGTCCCTCGACCACGGCGTGGTCGAAACGCGGCGTACCCGCTTCGAGACCCGGGAGCGACAGACACCCCTCCGGTCCGCGTACGGTGATCCCGTCCGCCTCGACGAGTACCGGATTGACGAGGTGACCGAGGTGCCGGACCTCGTCGTCGTCCGGGCAGTCGTAGACGAACACCTTGAGCGGGACGCCGATCTGGTTCGCGGCGAGCCCGACACCGTTCGCGGCGTACATGGTGGCGAACATGTCCTCCACCAGCCGGGCGAGCGACGGCCCGAAGTCGGTGACGTCGTCGCACGGGCTGTGGAGCGCGGGTGCGCCGAACAGGCTCATGGCACGAACGCGTCCGGAACTGCCGGGGATCGGGCGGTTTCGCATGGGGAGAAGCGTACGTTCCACGTGACCTCCACGTTCCGCATGGTGCCGAGGTGCGGTCGCCGCACCGGACATCGATAGGCTGGGCGCGGACTTACGCAAGGAGGACCTAGGACGATGGCAGGCAACACGGAGCCGTTGTCGCCGCGGGCCAAGCTCGCCGTGACGGCGGGCAAGGCCGCGGCGGCGGTGTCGCGCGCCGCGGGGCGCGGCAGCGGATCGGTGATCGGCGGCCGGGTGGCGCTCAAGCTCGACCCCGACCTGCTCGGGCGGCTGGCGCAGCACCTGGACGTGATCCTCGTGTCCGCGACGAACGGCAAGACGACCACGACCCGGCTGATCGCGGAGGCGCTGACGGCCGCGGGGCCCGTCGTGTCGAACGCGCTCGGAGCCAACATGCCGGCGGGGATCACCTCCGCGCTGGCGGGCGGCTCGGACGCCAGGTACGGCGTGATCGAGGTCGACGAGAAGTACCTCGCCGGCGTGGCGCGCGACACGACCCCGAAGGTGATCGCGCTGCTCAACCTCTCCCGCGACCAGCTGGACCGCGCGGCGGAGACCCGGATGCTGGCCGAGAAGTGGCGTGAGGGCCTGTCGGGCTCCAAGGCCGTGATCGTGGCCAACGCCGACGACCCGCTGATCGTCTGGGCCGCTTCCTCCTCCCCCAACGTGGTGTGGGTGGCGGCGGGGCAGGCATGGAAGGACGATGCCTGGTCCTGCCCGTCCTGCGGCGGTGTGATGCAGCGCCCGGGCGACGACTGGTTCTGCGGTGAGTGCGGCTTCCGGCGCCCCGCACCCAGCTGGGCGCTCAACGGCGACTACGTCCTGGATCCCCACGGTTCCGCGTGGCCGATCCACCTCCAGCTGCCGGGCCGCGCCAACAAGGCCAATGCCACGAGCTCGGCCGCCGTGGCCGCGGTCTTCGGTGTCCCGCCGCAGGTCGCGCTGGAGCGCATGTACCAGGTGCAGGCGGTGGCCGGCCGCTACGACGTCGTGTCCTTCCTCGGCCGCGAGCTCCGGCTCCTGCTGGCGAAGAACCCGGCGGGCTGGCTCGAGACGTTCTCCCTGATCGACCCGCCGCCCACGCCGGTCATCCTCTCGGTGAACGCACGTGGCGCCGACGGCACGGACACCTCCTGGCTGTGGGACGTCGACTACACCCAGCTCTACGGCCACCCGATCTTCGTGCTCGGTGACCGCAAGCTGGACCTGGCGGTCCGGCTCGAGGTGGCCGGGCTCGACTTCCGCGTCTGCGAGAACCTGGACGAGGCCGTCCAGATGTCTCCGCCCGGCCGCATCGAGGTCATCGCGAACTACACCGCCTTCCAGGATCTGCGCCGTCGTGTCGGCAACTGACCCCCGCGCGGGCTCCCCCCGGAGAGGACGAAGCATGAGCAACAACAGCCTGCGGCTGGTGTGGGTCTACCCGGACCTCCTCAGCACCTACGGCGACCAGGGCAACGCCCTGGTCGTGGAGCGCCGGGCACGGCAGCGCGGCCTCGACGTGTCGCGCGTGGACGTGCGCAGCGACCAGCCCATCCCGACGTCGGGCGACATCTACCTGATCGGGGGCGGTGAGGACCGGCCGCAGCGGCTGGCGGCGGAGCGGTTGCGCCGCGACGGCGGACTGAGCAGGGCCGCGTCGAACGGCGCGATCATCTTCTCCGTCTGCGCGGGCTACCAGATCCTCGGCCACGAGTTCATCAACGACCTCGGCGAGCGCGAGCCCGGCCTCGGGCTGCTCGACGTCGTCTCCACCCGGGGCGAGGGCGCGCGATGCGTCGGCGACGTACTCGGTGACATCGACCCGAATCTGGGGCTCCCGCCCCTGACCGGTTTCGAGAACCACCAGGGCGTCACCCACCTCGGACCGTCGGCGCGCCCGTTCGCCCGGGTCCGGCTCGGCCGGGGCAACGGCACGGGTGACGGCACGGAGGGCGCGTACAACGACACCGTGTTCGGCACCTACATGCACGGACCGGTTCTGGCACGGAATCCGCTGATCGCGGACCACCTGCTGAAGCTGGCCCTGGACGTCAACGCCCTGCCGCCGAGCGACGACCGGTGGTACGAGGCGCTGCGCGCCGAACGCATCTCGGCGGCGACGCAGCCCGCCTGACGCATCACGCCGGACCGGCCCGTTCACGGGCCGGTCCGGCACATCCAACGGCCCTCGTACATCCGGCGGCCGTCCAGCAGTCGGACAGTGGGTTCGGTCCGGCCACCCGGCGCCGGTAGGGTGGCGGGGATCCAACCGGACGACGTGGTCCGGCGTCGGCCCACGTTGCAAAGGTTTCTCGGGCAATGCGAATTGGTGTGCTCACCTCAGGCGGCGACTGCCCCGGCCTCAACGCAGTCATCCGATCCGTCGTGCACCGTGCGGTGGTCGACCACGGCGACGAGGTCATCGGCTTCCACGACGGGTGGAAGGGGCTCCTCGAGTGCGACTACCGCAAGCTCGACCTCGACGCGGTCGGCGGCATCCTCGCCCGCGGCGGCACGATCCTCGGCTCCTCCCGTGTCCAGCCCGCACACCTGCGTGACGGCGTGGAGCGGGCCAGGGGCCATGTGGCGGACCTCGGCCTGGACGCGATCATCCCGATCGGCGGCGAGGGCACCCTGAAGGCCGCCAACCTGCTCTCCGAGGCGGGGCTGCCCATCGTCGGTGTGCCGAAGACCATCGACAACGACATCGCCTCCACCGACGTCACCTTCGGTTTCGACACGGCGGTCGGGGTCGCGACCGACGCCCTTGACCGTCTGAAGACGACGGCGGAGTCGCACCAGCGCGTGCTGATCGTCGAGGTCATGGGCCGCCACACCGGCTGGATCGCCCTGCACTCCGGAATGGCGGCGGGCGCGCACGCGATCGTCGTCCCCGAGCGCCCGTTCGACATCGAGGAGCTGACCGAACTCGTCGGCCGGCGTTTCTCCGACGGCAAGAAGTTCGCGATCGTCGTGGTGGCGGAGGGCGCGAAGCCCCGCGAGGGCTCCATGGACTTCAACCAGGGCACCAAGGACATCTACGGCCACGAACGGTTCGCGGGAGTCGCCACGCAGCTCTCCGGCGAGCTGGAGCAGCGCCTCGGCAAGGAGGCGCGCCCCGTCATACTGGGCCACGTCCAGCGCGGCGGCACCCCGACCGCGTACGACCGCGTCCTCGCCACCCGGTTCGGGTGGCACGCGGTGGAGGCGGCCCACCGCGGTGAGTTCGGCATGATGACGGCGCTGCGCGGCACGGACATCACGATGGTTCCGCTGGCGGCGGCCGTGGAGACCCTGAAGACGGTCCCGGCCGAGCGCTACGCCGAGGCACAGGTCGTTCTCTGAGCGCCACGACGCACCGTGAACCGCCCCCGGCCGCATCAGCGGCCGGGGGCGGTTCTAGTCTGGTCCGGACAACCGGCACGAAACGGGGACGTCCCCAGCGGGAGTGAACAGATGGATCACGGCGGGCACGGCATGAACATGGATCTGCCGCCGTTCACGCTGGGGCGGGGCCTCGCGTTCTCGGCGGACCCGGTCTTCCTGATCGGCTGCGTCCTCGCCCTCGCCCTGTACGGGTACGGGGTCGTGCGGCTGCGCGTCCGCGGCGACGGGTGGCCGGTGAACCGGATCGTCTTCTTCGTCATCGGCGTGCTGTCGATCGCCCTCGTGATGTGCACGGGCCTCAACGACTACGGCATGGTCATGTTCAGCGTGCACATGGTGCAGCACATGGTCATCAGCATGGTCTCGCCGATCCTGCTGCTGCTGGGCGCTCCGGTGACGCTGGCGCTGCGGGCCCTGCCGGTCGCCGGACGGGGCCGCACCGGCCCGCGCGAGCTGCTGCTGATGCTGCTGCACAGCCGTTACATGAAGATCATCACGCACCCGGCGTTCACGATCCCGCTCTTCATCGCGAGCCTGTACGGGCTCTACTTCACCCCGCTGTTCGACTACCTGATGGGCTCGACGACCGGCCACCTCGTGATGATGGTGCACTTCCTCGCCGTCGGCCTGGTGTTCTTCTGGCCGATCATGGGTGTCGACCCGGGGCCGCACAGGCCCGGGTACGTGATGCGGATGCTCGAGCTCTTCGCGGGCATGCCGTTCCACGCCTTCTTCGGCATCGCCCTCATGATGGCGAGCCAGCCGATGGTGAAGGTCTACGAGAACCCCCCGGCCTCCCTCGGCATCGACGCCCTGAGTGACCAGTCGGTCGCGGGCGGTATCGCCTGGGCGTTCAGCGAGATCCCGTCCGTGCTGGTGCTGATCGCGCTGGTCTTCCAGTGGTACCGCTCCGAGCAGCGGACGGCCAAGCGCTCCGACCGTGCCGCCGACCGTGACGGCGATCAGGAGCTGAACGCGTACAACGCCTATCTCGCGTCTTTGCAGGCACGCGGACGGTAGCGGTGGGGGCACTCCAGGGGTGACCATGGCTTCAACGGCCGTGCGGCCGGTGAGGAGCGTGCGCTCATGCCCGGATCCACGAAGACCATGGGAGTACTCACTGTCGCCACGCTGGTCGCTGTGACCGCGTACACGGTGGCGCTGGGGAGCAACGGCTGGCTCTGGTTCTTCTGGGTGGTGCTCGGGCTGGCCACCCTGGGGATGGCCGCCACCCGCGACACCTGAGGGGCCGCACCGCCGCAGTCGGCTCATGCACGTGCGGTCGGAGTGGGTGCGTATGTCCGGACACGTGACCTGGCCCGTGCGGCGCGGGCCTCAACTTTTGTAGGCCGTCGAGGCGCAACGGGACGGGCAGGACTGCCAGCGCCTCACCCAGCCGCTCCCGAGCCTCCGGAGGAAGAGCGTGGGCGGTGGCCAGCGTGAGGTGCGGGCGGTTCGTCGGATGGCGATGGGCGGCGAGGCTGGGCAGCCCCGCACGCGCCAGCCTCTCCCACACGTCCCGGACGGCGCTCTCCGTCGAGGTGTCGGGCAGCAGTTCCACACTGTGCACACGCCCAGCGTAGTCAGGGGCGGCGCCGGCGTGGCCCGCCGCCGGGTGCGGTCAGGTACAGAAAGTGCCACGATGGTGACGTTGTGTAATACCCGGCGGCCGATGTCGCTTCACGCTCCTGCCGGCCACGGGTCCCGACGTCGAGAAGTAGGTGCTCCGTATGGACAGGTCCGGGCTCATCGAGGCGGTCGCGCGCAGGACGGCGGACGACGCCGAGCTGTCGGCCGAGCGGATCGGCCGCGTCATCGACGCACTCTTCGGAACCGTCGCCGAGGCGGGTGCGATCGCCGAGGCGATCCGGACGGGCGGAGCGGTCACCCTGATGGGCTTCGGCAGCTTCCACCACGCCGACGGCGGCGCGAGCCTGCGGCCTGGCATAGCTCTCAACGAGTTCGTCAACGACCAGGTCTGACGGGCGGGGCAGCCGACCGATGGCCGTCATGACGCTGCGCGCCACAGGGCGCGCCGAGGCGGAGGACGTATGGCTGCGCTACGTCACGCCGGCACGCTGGCCCAGCTGGTCCCCACAGATCAGAGCCGTCCGCGCGGACGGGGAGCGCCTGGCTCCGGGCATGCGGGGCGAGGTCGTCTCGCTGTTCGGCGTGACGGCGGCGTTCGTCGTCGATTCCGTCGACGACGAACGGTGGGAGTGGGTGTGGCGGGTGCGGCTCGGCCCCGTCCGTCTGCGGCTGCGTCACCAGGTGTTCCGCCGGCCGGGAGGCTCGGCCACGAGCCTCGTCGTCGAGGGCCCGGCTGTCGCCCTGGCGGCCTACGCGGCTCCGGCGCGATGGGCGCTGGCCCGGCTGGTCCGGGGCTGACTCGCCCGGTGGACCGGACGATCATGCCCGCCCACCCCGGAGGATCGGCTTCGGCGGCCGACCGGGCAGCACTGCGGGCCCGACGGCGTACGAAGGGCGTGAGGGCCGCGTCCGGGGGCAGGGTGTGGCCATGACGACAACCCTCGGCGCCTTCGTACTCGGGACTCCCGATCCGCCCGCCTTGGCCGACTTCTACCGCGCCCTGCTGGGGTGGCAGGAAGTCGACCGGGAGCCCGGATGGGTCCGGCTGCGGGCTCCGGAACAGGAGCGGCCCGGCCTGAGCTTCCAGCTCGAAGCGGACCACACTCCCCCGGCCTGGCCCCAGCGCGCGGGCGTTCAGCAGATGCAGGCGCATCTGGACCTGCAGGTCGACGACATCGACGCCGAGACCGAGCGGGCCTGCGCCCTGGGCGCCACACTCGAGGAACACCAGCCCCAGAGGGACGTGCGGGTCCTGCGCGACCCTCACGGCCACCCGTTCTGCCACTTCCTCCCCGGCGGCTGAGCGCCGGACACCGGACGTGTCCGGGGGCTGGGGGCGATCTGATCGCACGCCGCTATACCTATGCGCAATTTCGTCCATCTGTCGCAGAGGGGGCGGGTCGGAGCCGGGGGAAAGCGGTTGTTCGGAGCCGCATACGCCTGAGGCGGAAGTAATGCTGCGTGGCGTCGATCTCCGCGGGCCAATCGCATAGGGGGCGGCCTTTCCCACGCCCCCAGGCGGCCAGAAAAGTCAGGCCGTGAAATCGGGATGCCAGTCGGGCGATATCCGCCGGGCAGGCCGACGCGCAGCACCGACGTCCTATGTTTTACCGAAGGCGGAGTACTCCTCGCGCTTCGGAATTCCGATACCGGGGCGTCACCGGATCGGCGCTTTCATACCCCGACCCGGAGCGGGCCGAGAGCAGCCTCGGCCGCTCCGCGTCGATCGGGCGGACCGGCACGCCCGTTTCCGCCGCACGACGCCTCAGTGGTGGCCGTGCGCTGTGTCGGAGGCGCCGCCGAAGAGCCGGGCGACGGCACGGAAGGGAAGGGTCACCACCGTGGCGATGGCTCCACCGATGGAACGGAGGACATCCGCGATTGCCTTGAGCATGTGAGGGTCTCCTTCTTTTCGTCGTCGCAGCGCCTCTGACGGCGCCGCGATCACGTTCATCCGCCTCGTACCCTGTGGGGTGGGACAGAAACTCCGCGCTCTTCGCCACCGAGGACGCGTGCCGGCCGGCGCATTCCGCATCTCGACCGCACCGCGAGGCATTTCTCCGTCGAACAGGATGCCCATTCAGGCGCGCATCCGGGGTGCGGCACCCGCTGTTTCCAGCTGACTGCCGCACGTCGCCTCGGAGATTGCGTCTCGGTTTCGCCCGGTCGACACTTGAACGGGGAGATCGCCAGGGACAACGATCGAGGATGTGTGCGCATCATGCCCAGCTCCGAAAGCGCCGATCGCGAGACCAACGGCTCGAACGGCCACGAGATCGGAGGCCCGCAGGACCGTAGCCCCGACAGGGGACCGTCGGACGTCTTTCTCGATGTTCCCGCTCTCCATGTGGACGAACTCGACCTGGAGGTCGACGACCTCGAGGCCCACGTCTCCTTGCAGGCGGAGGTACTGGACCTGCTCAAACTGAACGTCGGCGCCGATGTGCGGCTCGGACACGTGAAACTCGACATCGAGGGCGTGGACGTGCAGGCACAGCTCAGGGTGCGGCTCCACAACATCGCCGTGATCGTCACCCGACTCCTCACCACGGTGGACCGCAATCCCCAGGTGCTGGAGCAGTTGACACGCGACCTCGGCACGGCGGTCGAGGACATCGCGTCCGGCACCGGGCGGGCCGTCGGAGAACTGGGCGAGGGAGCCGGCACGGCGGTGAGCGATGTCGGGCGCGGCGCCGGGTCGGCAGCCGAGGCCGTCGGTGAGGGCGCGGGTACGGCGGTGGAGGGTGCAGACGCCGGAGAAGTGATCCGCGGGGGTGTGGAAGCCGTCGGCGACAGTGCCGTGAACGCTGGCGCCGAGGACGCCGTCGGGGTCGCCCGGACCGAGACGGAGCCGCACGGCGAGGGGGAGGAACACGCACCCACCAGGAGTCCGCACCGGGCTCCCGAGCGACGCCGCTCGAAGTCCAGCGGTGCCGGACACGCCGGCGGTGCGGACAAGCCGCGCTCGGGTACGAAGACGAAGGACAGGACCGCTCCGGCGAGAAGGACCTCCCCCGCCAAGAAGACAGCGGCAAGGAAGGCGTCCTCCGCGAAGCCTGCGGCGAGGAAGGCCGGCAGCGCGGCAGCGCGGTCGGGCGGCAAGGCCACCGGCCGCGCCCGCCGCCGCACTTGAGGATTGTCCCGGAACCCGGGGTGAGCCGGCCCGGCTGAAACCCTCGGCTGCTCCGCCTTGTTCCTGCGGCCCTTCCCGGAGGTTGCGCCGTCCCCGCCGGGAGATCCACACCCGATCTCGGCGCCACACACCTGCTCGGTCCGGAGCGCCGCCGCTCCGGCGCCTCAGGGCGGCCGAGGACCTGGCGCCGCCGCTCGGGCGTCATGTCTGCTTCCCAGAGCCTGGGTGGGCACACGACAAGGCAGCGTGACGTGACGCTCTTTCAGGTCAGGTGACGGGGCGCCACCCGCGGAGCGTACTGCCCAGGCCCGGGTGCGTGCTCACCTGGGCACCCTCTCGCGGCCGTCCGCACACGATCGGAACGATCTGCTTCCCAGAGCCTTTGGAGGCAACTGGAACACGGCTACGATCGATCACCGGAGACGGTCCGGCCCATACCGAGGGGACGCATCGGGGTAGGTCGGCGAGGAGCCGACGGGGGTCCGACCGGACCTTGCCAGCGACAACATCATGCGTGACCTGGCAGAACGCGGCCACCAGCCCGGTCAAGAAGGCTAGGAGAGAAGCTGTGTTCTATTACGTCCTGAAGTACGTCGTGCTGGGCCCCCTGCTGCGGCTGGTCTTCCGGCCCCGCATCGAGGGGCTGGAACACATTCCCGACGACGGTGCGGCCATCGTCGCGGGCAACCATCTGTCCTTCTCCGACCACTTCCTGATGCCCGCGATCCTCAAGCGGCGCATCACTTTCCTCGCGAAGGCCGAGTACTTCACCGGCCCCGGCGTCAAGGGGAAGCTGACCGCGGCCTTCTTCCACAGCATCGGCCAGATCCCCGTGGACCGTTCGGGCAAGGAAGCGGGACAGGCCGCCATCCGCGAAGGGCTGGGAGTGCTGAGCAGGGGCGAGTTGCTCGGCATCTATCCGGAAGGCACCCGGTCCCACGACGGACGGCTCTACAAGGGCAAGGTCGGCGTCGCGGTGATGGCGATCAAGGCCGGGGTCCCGGTCATCCCGTGCGCGATGGTGGGAACCTTCGAGATCCAGCCGCCCGGACAGAAGATGCCCAAGGTGAAGCGCGTCGCGATCCGCTTCGGCGAGCCGCTCGACTTCTCCCGCTACGCGGGCTTGGAGGACCAGAAGGCTGCCATCCGGGCGGTCACCGACGAGATCATGTACGCCATCCTCGGTCTCTCCGGGCAGGAGTACGTCGACGAGTACGCGGTCAAGGCGAAGGCGGCCCAAGCCACCGACCAGCCCAAGAAGTTCCCACGCCGGTCACGCTGAGCGGGAAATCTGCTGGCAGCCGATCCGCCTGGTCCGGCCGCCGGATGCGCCGTAGCGTCTTCCGTATGAGCAAAGGACGAGCGTTCGTGCTGGGCGCCACGGGACAGATCGGCCGGGTCGCCGTGCGTGCCCTGGCCGAGGACGGATGGGACGTGACAGCGGCCTCGCGCGGTGGCGGCCGTGATGACGGATGGCACGACGATGTCCGCGTCGTGGCTGTCGACCGTGGCGAGGAGGGGGCGCTGGAGGCCGCGCTGGGCGACGGATGCGACGTACTCGTCGACATGGTCGCGTTCGACCGGCGTCACGCGGCGCAGTTGGCGGCCCTCACCGACCGGACCGGATCCGCGGTCGTCATATCCAGCGGCGCGGTGTACGAGGACGACCGGGGCCGCAGTTTCGACACACAGGGTGAGCCCGACGGCTTCCCGCGCTGCCCGGTGCCGATCCCCGAGTCGCAGCGGACGGTCGCCCCGGGCGACGCCACGTACGGGACACGGAAGGTGCTGCTGGAGCATGAACTGCTGGCGCTGGGCGCCGCGTTGCCCGTGACCTTCCTGCGGGCCGGAGCGGTCCACGGGAAGCACTGCCGCACACCGCGCGAGCTCTACTTCGTGAAGCGGCTGATGGACGGCCGCCGGCGGCGGGTACTCGCCCACGACGGGCTGAGTCGGTTCCATCCGGTCCATGTGTCCAACGTCGCCGAGCTCATCCGGCTCGCCGCCGCGCGGCCGGCCTCACGGGTCCTCAACGCGGCCGATCCGGACGCGCCGACCGTCGCCGAGATCGGCGTGGCCGTGGACGACGTGCTCGGGCTGAAGACCGAAACGGTGCTGGTGGCGGGTCCTCCGCCCAGAGGCGGAATCGGCGAGACACCGTGGAGCGGTGCGCATCCCGTCGTCTACGACATGGCCGCGGCCGGGAGGGCGCTGGGCTATCGCCCCGTGACCGACTACGTCCGGTCGCTGCCGGAGACCGTCGAATGGCTGGCGGCGCGGTTGGACGGGCGGGAGTGGTGGCAGGCCTTCCCGAAGATGGCACGCACCTACGGCGAGGCGCTCTTCGACTACGCGGCCGAGGATGCCTGGCTGGAGCGGTACCGTCCGGATTCATGAGCGGCCCGGGCCCGCTGGGGAGCGTGAGCGCCCACCGGGGTGGGCGGGCGACCGCCGGGAAACATCGGCCGCCCGCCCACGTCCAGAGGGGTGTTACGGCTTCGGCGTGGCGTGCGGGGTGCACGTCACATCGTGCCTGTCGGTCTCCCCGGTGAGCAGGTAGGTCTCCACCCGCTCGTTGATGCAGGGGTTCACCAGTCCGGTCACGCCGTGTGATCCCGCGTCCTTCTCGGTGATGAGACGCGAGCCCTTGAAGCGCTTGTGCAGCTGGACGGCGCCCTCGTACGGGGTGGCGGCGTCACGCGTGGACTGCACGATCAGCACCGGGGGGAGCCCCTTGCCGGTTCGGACCTCCAACGGGCGCTGCTGCTTGGCCGACCAGGTCGCACAGGGCAGGTTCATCCAGGCGTTGGCCCAGGTCATGAACGGGTAGTCCTGGTGCAGCCTCGTGTTGTCGCGGTCCCACTTCTTCCAACTGGTGGGCCACTTGGCGTCGGCGCACTCGACCGCCGTGTACACGGCATTGCCGTTCTCCGCGCTGATGTTGCCCGCGGTGTCCGACAGGTCGGGTGCCGCGGCGTCGATCAGGGCCTGGGTGTCGCCGCCCAGGTAGGCGCTCCAGACCCGCGCAGTGGGTGCCCAGGCGGAGTCGTAGTACGGCGCACTCTGGAAGAAGCCGATGAGCTCGGCGGGTCCCACGACGCCACCGATCGGGCTCTTCTTGGCGGCCGCACGCAATGTCAGCCAGGCCTGCTCGACCTTCGCCGGCGTGTTCCCGATGTGGAACGCTGCGTCGTTCTTGGCGACCCAGGCCTTCCAGTCGTCCCAGCGCATCTGGAAGGCGACGTCCTGGTTGAGGTTGGCCTCGTACCAGATGTTGTCCGTCGAGGGGTCGACGACGCTGTCCACGATCATGCGGCGTACGTGCGACGGGAAGAGCGTCCCGTAGACCGCGCCCAGGTAGGTGCCGTAGGAGACACCCAGGAAGTTGAGCTTCCGCTCACCGAGCGCGGCACGGATGACGTCCAGGTCGCGTGCGGTGTTGGGGGTGGTCATGTGCGGCAGCATCTGACCGCTGCGCTCGGCGCAGCCGTCGGCGTACTCGGCCGCCAGCTTGCGCTGTGCCCGCTTGTCGGCCTCGCTGTCGGGAACCGGGTCGGCCTTCGGGGCCTTGACGAACTCCTGCGGGTCGATGCAGGAGATCGGCGCCGAGTGGCCGACCCCGCGCGGGTCGAAGCCGACGAAGTCGTACGACTTCGCGGTGTTCGTCCAGAGGGGGTTCTTGGTCACGATGCGCTTCGGGAACGCCATTCCGGAGCCGCCGGGGCCTCCGGGGTTGTAGACTAGGGCGCCCTGCCGTTCGGCCTTCGTGCCGGTGCTGGTGTGCCGGTCGACCGCGAGCTTGATCTGCTTGCCGTCCGGCTTGCTGTAGTCGAGTGGGACGCTGACCCACCCGCACTGGATGGGAGCGGCGATCGCCCAGTCCGCCGGACAGTCCTTCCAGTCGATACCGGCCCTGGCGGCCCTGGCGGCGGCAGTCTGCACCCCGCGCGCCTCGCGGTCGCCGTGGTGGCGGCCGTCGGCACCGGCGGCCGGTGCGGCTATCGCGCCCGCTATGAGCGTGCCCGCGATCAGAGTGCCGGCCGAACCGAGCAGTGCTGTGCGTCTCAAAGTGGCACCTCCCCCTAGGTGATGCGCCGCCGATGACGGCGCCGTTGGTCGTGCGTCCGGCAGATCCTTTCGTCTGTGAGGTTGCTGAGAACAGGGCGTACACCTGTTTCTTTACCGAACCAATAGCCGGTGCGCGCTGTCCCGCTGAGCGAACTCAGGCCCTCGAGGGGTGCTTTGACCCCTTCAGGGGCTTCTCTGCGCAGTTCTTCGCCGAACCGCCACACGGTCTGGACACCCTGCCGGGCTCGGGCGCAGTCGAACTCAAGGCCGCGCAGGCACAGCAAGCTCACCCGTCATCGCTATCGCCCACCGGCGCCAGACCGCACGGCGAAAGCTGAGCCCAATTGCACGACGTCCGCTGAGTCGTGCCGGGCGGGAACTATGTCCCCGCCCGGCAACTACCGGCGACATCGCCTAGCGGACCCAGGCCTGTCGGGATGTCTTGCCGCCGTCGTTGTGGAAGGGCGCACCCCCGACTTCACGCCGCACAACTCCGCTCGGTACCAGGTGTCAGAACTGTTCCACGTAGTACGGCTGCACGCCCATCCAGCCGTTGCCGCGTGCCCCGTACCGGATACCGTTATCGCTCTGTGCCAGGGTGTACCAGGAGTCGACATAGTCGGGGTCGTCGGTCCACCAGTCATCGGGAATGGCGTCCAGCACGGCGTTGACCAGCGGGACGTATACACCCTGATCGGTGACGGTGAGCAGAACGGCGGCGATGGCCTTGGCCAAGTCGCGGTAATTGGTGCTCCCGTCCTCCTCCATCATGACGGCGTCGGCCAGGTTGTATTTGTAGTTGGACCAGTTCACCAGGATCTGGTTCGGCCGGTATGTGGTTCCGTCGTTGTCCAGGTACGGCATGTCGACCGGGTCGACCCGAACCTTGCCGTCAAGGCCGAACCCTGTGACGAGGGTGTAGATCTCTGCGTCACCCTTGACCCAGGGCTCCTCGTCGTCGGAGAGCCTGATCTCCGAGATGCGGGTGGTCCAGAACCCCGAAGTGGCAGCCGACGGCGTCTCGGCGGGTGAGGTCAGACCTTGACGGCTGAGCTCGTCGTTGAGCACCTTGAGCCCCGCCGCGAGGGCCTTGGATGCGTCGATGTCGACGATGTACACCGGGTGGCTGGGCACCGCACCAGCGTCGAGTATGTGGGTCCGGCCCAGGCTGTCGTAAGCCGTGACAGTGCGGGCGTCCTCATCGACGGCGCTCGCGGCCACCCACGGCGTGGCACCGGCCGCCAATGCGCCGCGCATGGAATCGGCTCCGAGTCTCAGCCGCAGCAGCGAGCCGACCCCCGGGTCCAGACCCTTGGCGGTGGCGATCCGTCGGTCGGCTCTGATCAGGGCGGCCTGGAGCCGGCCGGGAGCCTTGCCTGCGAGGGCGGTCACAGCCAACTCATCGGAGGTGAGCGCGGCATCGCGCATCCGGGCGCGCCAGGTGGAGTCCGACAGTGATGTGGCGATGGCGCGGGCGGCCTGGTTTTCCGTCTCGGTAACGGTGGAAGACGGTACTTGCGTTCGCGGTGCCTCCGTGGCGGGGAGCGCGGTGGCGGTCTGGGCGGCCGGCAGGGCCAGCAGACAGGCGGCGATGAGGGGCACAACGCCGCGCCGACGAGTGTGGTGGTGTCTCACGAGAGCATTCCTCCTGGGAGCGTGCAACGCATGGGACGTACGGCCAGGGCGGAGAAGAGGCCGGAATCTATGCGAGTAGATACCGGCCGGGCCAAGCATGACGGTGCCGTGTCATTCCGACAAGAGTGCCGTCCGGATAGAGGCAGGGGGATGTGTAGATGGCGCTCGGGTACCCGAGTACCGCGGTGATCCCCCTCAGTGGAGTCGTCAGCTTGGCCGGTCAGAGCTCGTGGCGGCTCTCTGGCCGTTGGCGTGGGAGAAAACGCGAGGTGATCCCGTGGGAGGTGGTCCTGACGTTGATCTGCCTGCGCTTGCCGGCGACGCAGGCCCGCGGGTGGGCGGCAGACGCGAACACGTCCAAACTCCGCAGCCGAAAACCGCCGGTCGGGAACGGCGACTCAACGGCCCCCACGTTTGGTGCGTTGAGGTGAGGTTGCGACAAACAGGACCTTCTCGGCGTCCCGCGCCGACACGCCCGACGACCCGATGAGTTTTCCTCGCTCGTTCGGCGTAGAAGGTCCCCCACCCGAGGGACAGCCCAACTTGCGCAACTAGCACGGACACTGAACGGAATCTGTCGTTCCGCCGCTGGTACGGGGCTGGTCCGGCACAGCCGCCGGCCGCCCGGATCAGCCCCGTCCACCCGAACGGATGAGTGGTGACGACTCTCACATATCGCAGCTTCAACGAGGAAATCCGGCAGTGCGTGCGTAAAGATCCGTGGGACGACAAGCCCCCGCCACCGCGGCGGGGCGGTCCGGGCGGACGCCGAGTCCTGCCGCTGTCCGGATGCCTGGTCGACAGGAGTGGATCGGCAGGAGTGGAGGACCCGAGCACAACGGGCCGCCCGGACATCCGGACGGCCCTCGGGGTGAAGCCGCCTAGCGCGGCCGGGCAACTTCGCCAGCCCGAACCCGACAGGTCATCCTTCACAGGCGGCTGACGAAGGGTTGCGCATGACTGCGCAGGTTCATGTCCCGTCTCTGTTCGCCCGGGTCGGTACGGCCTCGGTTCTCACATTCGCTGTAGGCACCACGATGCTGGCCCCGGGCTTCGTCGACGACGCCGAGGCCGCGAGCCGTTCGACAAGGGCTCTCGACATCGCCGCCTCCAAGAAGGGCGCGCCCTACAGATACGGCGCCGCGGGTCCGCACCGGTTCGACTGCTCCGGGCTGACGCTCTACTCGTACCGGAAAGCGGGCAAGAAACTTCCCCGCACGGCGCAGCAGCAGTACAACAAGACCCGCCATATCTCCAGGTCGCAGCGGAAACGCGGCGACCTGGTCTTCTTTCACGCGGGGCGCAGTGTCTACCACGTCGGGATCTACGCCGGCAGCGGCAGGATCTGGCACTCACCGAAGACCGGGGCGGTGGTCCGGCTGGAGAAGATCTGGTCGAACAGCGTCTGGTACGGGAGGGTCCGCTGACTCCTGCGCCCGCCCGGTGCCGGCACCTCTGACGCCGGCACCGCTCCTCACCTGGCCCAGTGCGGCAGGGACCCGTCACCAGCACGAGTCCCAGCGCGGTGAACGCCGCGCCGCCGCCGCCCTCGACAGCGCGGGCGGTACGCGGCCGGCGCAGCCACCTGCGGAGGCGGTCCCCGGCCGGTTTCCAGATGAGCGCGAGCGGCCGCCACGACGCTCCTGGCGCTGCTGCGGAGCGGTTTCGGCCGGACCGGCACGCCGTGAACCCCGGTCAGGTCTGGGCCGGGACGGCCCAGCGCACACCGAGACCGGGTCGCTCGGAAGGTGACGGTTGCTTCCCTATGGTCCCACTGGCCACTGGGAGCGGCTGGTGGCACACCGATCCTTCGTCACCGGACTCCACGCCCGCCGGGTCCGCGGTGACCGCGTCGGGGGACCTCAGCTGACCTGCGGGGGCGCCGATCCGACGATCGTGGCCACCGCGGACTCGATCTGCGCCGTCGTCAGGTCCGCCCGGGCCGTCAGCCGGAGTCGCGAGATCCCGTCCGGCACCGAAGGCGGCCGGAAGCACCCCACCGCGAGGCCTGCGGCACGGCAGTCCGCGGCCCAGCGCACCGCGGATTCCGCCGACGGTGCGCGGACCGAGACGACGGCCGCGTCCGGGCGCACCGCGGTGAGCCCGGCGGCGGTCAGCCGGCCGTGAAGTTCGGCGGCCACCTCCCGCGCCCGGCCTGCTCGTCCGGGTTCGCGGCGCAGCAGCCGCAGTGCACCGGAGGCCGCGCCGGCAGCCGCCGGGGCGAGACCGGTGTCGAAGATGAACGTCCGGGCGGAGTTGACCAGATGGGAGATGACCCTGTCCGGCCCGAGCACCGCTCCACCCTGACTCCCCAGTGACTTCGAGAGGGTGAGCGTGGCGACGATCCCTTCCCCGCCCGCGAGTCCTGCGGCGGCGAGGGCGCCGCGCCCGCCGTCCCCCAGCACGCCCAGACCATGTGCGTCGTCCACCAGGAGGGCTGCGCCCGCGTCCCTGCATGCCTCGGCGAGGGGCGCCAGCGGGGCTGCGTCACCGTCGACCGAGAAGACGGAGTCGGTCACGGCCAGAGCCCGTCCCGTGTGCGTCCGGAGCGCCTTGCGCACGGCCTCGGGGTCCGCGTGCGGCACGACCGCGGTGGCGGCCCGGGAGAGCCGGCAGCCGTCCACGATCGAGGCGTGGTTGCCGGCGTCGGACACGATCAGAGAGTCGTGTCCGGTGAGCGCGGTCAGGGCGGCGAGATTGGCCGCGTAGCCGGACGAGAAGACCAGGGCCGCCTCGAAGCCGCAGAAGTCGGCGAGTTCGCGTTCGAGGCGGGCGTGCAGCGCGGTGGTTCCGGTGACCAGCCGCGAACCGGTGGCTCCCGCGCCCCATTCACGTGCTGCGTCAGCCGCGGCGGAGGTGACCTCGGGATGCCTGGTCAGCCCCAGGTAGTCGTTGCTCGCGAGGTCCAGCAGATCCGTCCGGGAGGCCCGGGGGCGCAGGGTCCGGACGAGTCCGGCGTCTGTGCGGCGGCGGGTCTCGTCGTCGATCCAGTCGAACGGGGCGTAGGACATGAGCGGGTCCCTTTGTAGGCAGTTCACAGACCCTAGCCCGGGGCGCAACAGGCCAGGGTGTGGCAATACACACAGCATCGTCCGACGGTCCTGTCCGGTTCCTCCTTGGCCGGAGGCGGTGTCGTACGTCAGGATCAACGCCATGGACCTGCTGAACACGCTGGTGGACAAGGGGCTGCGGCGCGAACTGCCGACCCGTGACGAAGCGCTCGCCGTACTGGCGACCTCCGACGACGAACTGCTCGATGTGGTGGCCGCTGCCGGAAAGGTGCGCCGCCAGTGGTTCGGCAGGCGCGTCAAGCTCAACTACCTGGTCAACCTGAAGTCGGGGCTCTGCCCCGAGGACTGCTCCTACTGCTCGCAGCGGCTCGGTTCCAAGGCCGAGATCCTCAAGTACACCTGGATCAAGCCGGACGAGGCGGAGAAGGCCGCTTCCGCCGGGGTGGCCGGCGGCGCCAAGCGCGTGTGTCTGGTGGCCAGCGGCCGGGGGCCGACCGACCGGGACGTCGACCGGGTGTCGAAGACGATCGAGGCGATCAAGGGGCAGCACGAGGACGTCGAGGTGTGCGCCTGTCTCGGTCTGCTGTCCGAGGGTCAGGCCGAGCGCCTCAAGTCCGCCGGCGCCGACGCGTACAACCACAACCTCAACACCTCCGAGGGGACGTACGGGGACATCACGACCACCCATACGTACGCCGACCGGGTGGACACCGTGCAGCAGGCCCAGGCCGCCGGTCTCTCGGCGTGCTCCGGGCTGATCGCCGGCATGGGCGAGACCGACGCCGACCTCGTCGACGTCGTCTTCTCGCTCCGTGAGCTGGATCCCGACTCCGTGCCGGTCAACTTCCTGATCCCCATGGAAGGGACCCCGCTCGCGAAGGACTGGCACCTCACTCCTCAGCGGTGCCTGCGCATCCTCGCGATGGTCAGGTTCGTGTGCCCGGACGTGGAGGTGCGGCTCGCGGGCGGCCGTGAGGTCCACCTGCGCTCGATGCAGCCGCTCGCCCTCAACCTGGTCAACTCCATCTTCCTGGGCGACTATCTGACCAGCGAGGGCCAGGCGGGGCAGACCGACCTCGACATGATCGCGGACGCCGGTTTCGAGGTGGAGGGGGCGGGGACGCAGACACTCCCCGAGCACCGGGCGGAGCCTTCCGCGGGCTGCGGTTCGCACGAGGGCGGCTGCGCTCCGTGCGGCGACTCCCCTCGGACGGCCCCGGAGCCGGCGGAGGCGCAGGCGGCACGTACGGATCTGGTGGCGGTGCGCCGCCGCGGCGCCGGGACGGATCTCGCACCCAATGCCTGACCTGTTCACCCCCGCCGAACTCCGCGCCCTGGACCGGGCCCACGTCTGGCACCCCTACGGACCGATGCCCGGCCGCCAGGAGCCACTGGTCGTCCGGTCCGCATCCGGGGTGCGGCTGCGGCTCGCCGAATCCGTCCTCGGGCAGAGCGAGTTGGTGGACGGTATGTCGTCCTGGTGGTCGGCGGTGCACGGCTACAACCATCCGGTGCTCAACGACGCCGCCCGGAGCCAGCTGGACCGGATGAGTCATGTGATGTTCGGCGGGCTCACGCACGAACCCGCCGTCCGGCTGGCCGCCCGGCTGGTGGAGATCACCCCGGAGCCACTGCAACACGTCTTTCTCGCCGACTCCGGTTCGGTCTCGGTCGAGGTCGCGGTGAAGATGTGCCTGCAGTACTGGCGCTCGGCCGGGCGGCCGGGCAAGCACCGGCTGCTGACCTGGCGCGGCGGGTACCACGGGGACACCTGGCAGCCGATGTCGGTGTGCGACCCCGAGGGCGGGATGCACGACCTCTGGTCGGGCTCGCTCCCCCGGCAGGTCTTCGCGGACGCACCGCCCGACGGCTTCGACGCGGAACCGGACGACGCGTACGTACGGCACGTGAACGACCTGATCGCCGCCCACCGTGACGAACTGGCCGCCGTGATCGTGGAGCCGGTGGTCCAGGGAGCGGGCGGGATGCGCTTCCATTCGCCGGCCTACCTGCGGGTGCTGCGCGAGGCGTGCGACGCCAACGACGTGCTTCTGGTGTTCGACGAGATCGCGACCGGTTTCGGGCGGACGGGGGAGCTCTTCGCGGCCGGACACGCGGGGGTGTCACCGGATGTCATGTGCGTCGGCAAGGCGCTGACCGGGGGCTACCTGACGCTGGCTGCGACGCTGTGCACCACGCGGGTGGCGGAGGGCATTTCCCGCGGAGAGGTACCCGTGCTGGCCCACGGGCCCACGTTCATGGGCAACCCGCTCGCCTCGGCCGTGGCGTGCGCGTCCGTGGACCTCCTGCTGGGCCAGGACTGGCAGTCGGAGGTGAAGCGGATCGGTGCGGGGCTCCGGGACGGTCTCGCGGAAGCCGCGGAGCTCCCGGGCGTGCGTGACGTCAGGGTGCTGGGCGCCATCGGCGTCCTACAGCTCGATCACGAGGTCGACATGGCGGCCGCGACACGGGCCGCGGTGCGCGAGGGCGTGTGGCTGCGGCCGTTCCGCGATCTCGTGTACACGATGCCGCCCTACGTGACAGGCGACGACGACGTCGCGAGGATCGGCCGGGCCGTGTGCGCGGCGGCGAAGGAGGGCTGAGATGGCGATCCTGGTGGTGACCGGGACGGGCACCGAGATCGGCAAGACGATCGTGACGGCGGCGGTGGCGGCTGCCTCCGCGAAGCGGCGGGTCGCTGTCCTCAAACCGGCCCAGACCGGCCTGGCGCCGGGCGAGCCGGGGGACGCCGCGGAGGTGGTACGGCTGGCGGGCGGCCATGTGACCGCGGTCGAACTGGCCCGCTTCCCGGAGCCGCTGGCGCCCGGGACGGCGGCACGCCGGGCCGGCATGGCACCCGTACGCCCCTTCGAGATCGTGGAGGCCGCGCGGAAACTGGCGACGGAACACGACCTGGTGCTCGTCGAGGGAGCGGGTGGACTGCTCGTGCGCTACGACGACGAGGGGTCCACGCTCGCGGACGCCGCCCGGTTGATGGCCGCGCCCGTCCTGGTCGTGGCCCCCGCCGGCCTGGGCACGCTGAACGCCACCGCCCTGACGACGGAGGCGCTGCGGACCAGAGGCCTGACCTGCCTCGGTGTGGTCGTGGGCAGCATGCCGGCCGAGCCGGACCTGGCATCCCGGTGCAACATGGAGGACCTCCCGGTCTCTGCGGGGGCTCCGCTGCTCGGCGCGGTTCCGGCCGGGGCGGGCGCGCTGGCTCCGGCCGACTTCCGTGCATGCGCGCGGAGTTGGCTCGCCCCCGAGCTCGGAGGAAATCGTCGGTGCGGCTGAGGGGCTGAGTACGCCCGTACGGGGGAGAATCGAAGTGGAGCCGTATCTCCGCGTCCTCCGAGGAGGCCTGCCATGCGTCGGCGCAGCACGAATGTCCCCCGCGACGCCGTGCACCACCCCGTGTTCGCCCGTTTCTACGCCCGGATGAGCGTGACGGCCGATCTCAAGGCGGGCGTCGCCGCCCGTCGCGAGGAACTTCTCGCAGGGCTGTCCGGCCGGGTCATCGAGATCGGCGCGGGCAACGGTCTCAACTTCGCGCACTACCCCGGAGCCGTCTCGGAGGTTGTGGCGATCGAGCCCGAGCGAAGTCTGCGGCGACTGGCGGCCGCCGCCGCGATGCGGGCGGAGGTGCCTGTCGACGTGGTGCCGGGAATCGCGGAGGCCCTGCCGGTCAAGAGCGAGGCGTTCGACGCGGCTGTCGCCTCGCTTGTCCTGTGCACCGTACGCGACCTCCCCCGGGCCCTGGCGGAGATCAAGCGGGTGCTGCGGCCGGATGGCGAGTTGCGCTTCTTCGAGCACACCCTCGCGTCCGGCCGGACGCTGGCGACGACGCAGCGGGTGGCGGACCGCACGGTGTGGCCGCTCCTGTTCGGTGGCTGTCACACAGCGCGGGACACCGTCGCGGCGATCGAGGAGGCCGACTTCCGGATGGGGACGTACCGCAGGTTCCGCATCCCGGAGAAAGGGGTGTCTTTGCCGACCACGCCCTGCGTGCTCGGCGTCGCCCGCAGGTCCGCCGTGGTGGACCGGATGGCGCAGGCGGGCTGAGAGGGCCCGGCCAGAGGCTCCATCGGCGCAGCTGATCGGCGATGGCCCGTGCGCCCGAGCCCGGAACAGCCGCAGGCGTCGCGGGCATGAGCACCGACACTGATCGCTACCATCGCGAGGACAACCGGCGACGCCGGATCAAGTCCCCGTGTGCGGGGCGCAGCGGCCGGCCGCCGCCGGCGACCGCGCCGGGACCGTCCGACGCCGTCAGCTTTTTGCCGACCCTTTACTATGGACGTTCGACCGTCCGACCCGTTCGAAAGGTGTGAGCGTCCGCCCATGGGCGAGCCCCCCAGTAGTCGATTCCGCCGACATCGCGCGATCCTCCAGCCACTGCCCGATCATGGGACGGAGGTGAACCGATGACCGAAGTACTACTGCTCTTCACGGCCTTGCTGCTCTCCCTCGCCTGCGGTGTCTTCGTGGCGGCGGAGTTCTCCTTGACCACGGTGGAGCGCGGCCAGCTCGAACGGTCCGTCGAGCAGGGGGAACGCGGGGCGGCGGGAGCGCTCAAGGCCGTACGCAGCCTCACCTATCAGCTCTCCGGCGCACAGCTCGGCATCACCGTCACCAATCTGGTGGTCGGCATGCTCTCCGAGCCGTCCATCGCCGCGCTGATCCGGGGGCCGCTGGAGGCGATCGGGCTGTCGCCCGGCGTGTCCTCCTCGCTGGCGCTCGTGATCGGTACGGCGCTGTCCACCGTGGTCCTGATGGTGGTGGGCGAGCTCGTCCCGAAGAACTGGGCGATCTCGTCCCCGCTGGCCGTCGCCAGGAGGGTCGCCGCACCGCAGCGCATGTTCACCGCGGTCTTCCGCCCCTTCATCAGCCACCTCAACAACACGGCCAACCGGATCGTGCGCCGGTTCGGCCTGGAGCCGGCCGAGGAGCTCGCCACCGCGCGCAGCCCGCAGGAACTGGTGGCCCTGGCCCGTCACTCCGCGAAGGAGGGCGCACTTGAAGCGGACACCGCCGAGCTCTTCGTACGCACACTCAACCTGTCCGAACTGACGGCGGAGAACGTGATGACGCCCCGCGTGCAGGTCACCGCCCTCGAAGTTCAGGCGACCGCCGAGGACGTCGCGAACGCCACGCGGGCGACGGGCCTCTCCCGCTTCCCGGTCTACCGGGGCAGCCTGGACACGGTCGTCGGTATCGCGCACATCAAGGACGTCCTGGCCATCCCGGCCGACCAGCGGCCCCGCAAGAGGGTGTCGGACATGCTGCGCGAACCGCTGCTCGTGCCCGAGACCCTCACCGTCGACCGCCTGCTGGACCGGCTCTCCGGTAAGCCGGCCATGGCGGTCGTCATCGACGAGTACGGCGGCACGGCGGGAGTCGTGACGCTGGAGGACATCGTGGAGGAAGTCGTCGGCGAGGTGCGGGACGAACACGACCCCCACGAGACGCCCGACCTGGCCCCGGCAGGTGAGGACGCCGACGGCCGCACTCTGTGGTCGGCCGACGGAGCGGCCCGCACGGACCAGCTCCGTACGATCGGGCTGCGGGTGCCGGACGGTCCCTACGAGACGCTGGCCGGCCTGATCGCGACAAAGGTCGGCCGCATCCCCGTGGTCGGCGACACCGTCGAACTGGCCGGCTGGCGGATCGACGTCGTGGACGCATCCGGGCACCGTGCGGCTCGCGCCCTGCTGCACGCACCGCTGATCGGTGACGACGAGCCGGCGGAGGACGAACGATGACCGTCGTCCAGCTCTTCATCGGCCTGCTGACCCTGGTCGTCAACGCCTTCTTCGTCGGTGCCGAATTCGCCCTGATCTCCGTGCGCCGCAGCCAGATCGAGCCTGAGGCCGAGGCGGGGAACCGGCGCGCGCGCAGTGTCATCTGGGGCTTGGAGCACGTGTCGGCGCTCCTCGCGGCGGCGCAGCTCGGCATCACGCTCTGCACCCTGGTGCTGGGTATCGTCGCCGAACCCGCCATCGCCCATCTGCTCGAGCCCGTCTTCGACGCGGTGGGTGTGTCCCACGGGCTCGTGCACCCGATCTCCTTCGTCATCGCCCTGACGGTGGCGACGTACCTGCACATGCTGCTGGGCGAGATGGTGCCGAAGAACATCGCACTGGCCGAGCCCGCGAGGACCGCGCTACTGCTCGGGCCGCCCCTGGTGACCCTGGCCAGGGCGCTCAAGCCGGTGATCTTCGCGATCAACGCCTTCGCGAACGCCCTGCTCAGGATCCTTCGCGTGGAGACGAAGGACGAGGTCTCCGCGACCTTCTCCGACGACGAACTGGCCCGCCTCGTCAAGGACGCCGAGGACTCCGGACTCGTCGACGACCGTTCGGCGGACCGGCTGCGTCACGCCCTGGAGCTGGGCCGACGTCCGGTCCAGGACGTGATCATGCCGGTCGACCGCGTGCTGTACGCGAGGGTCGGCACGACTCCGGAGGAGCTGGAGCGGCTCTCGCACGAGTCCGGCTTCTCGCGGTTCCCGGTCATGGACAGCGAGCGGCGCATCATCGGCTACCTGCACGTGAAGGACGCCCTCGACGCCACGCCGCGAGACGTCCCGTTCCCGGTGTCGGCCCTCAGGCCGATCGCCCGGGTGCGCGCCGCGACCCCGCTGGACGACGTGCTGACCGCGCTGAGGCGCAGCCGCACGCACCTTGCGGCGGTGCTGGACGAGGACGGCCGGCTGGCCGGCATGGTGACGATGGAGGACGTGCTGCGCGAGCTGGTGGGCAGGCCGCAGGCCCGCTGACACCGGCGCGCCGGGGCCGGCGGAGAGGTGCGAGGCGGTGGCCGCGCACCTCTCCGCTTCCACGTCGTGCCCCGGCGCGTACGCGGTACGATCGGCTTCGCCATGGAATTGAATGCCTCCTACACCAGTCTCGTAGCGGTCGGCGACTCGTTCACCGAGGGCATGTCGGACCTGCTGCCCGACGGCTCGTACCGCGGCTGGGCCGACGTCCTCGCCACCCGCCTCGCCACCCGCTCCCCCGGCTTCCGGTACGCCAATCTCGCTGTGCGCGGAAAGCTCATCGGCCAGATCGTCGACGAGCAGGTCCCCATCGCCGTGGCGCTCCAGCCGGATGTGATCACACTCGTCGGCGGACTCAACGACACCCTGCGGCCGAAGTGCGACATGGGTATGGTGCGCGGTCGGCTGGAGGAGGCGGTGGAGCGTCTCGCGCCGGCGTGCAAGACGCTGGTCCTGATGCGCAGCCCCGGTCGGAACGGCCCCGTCATGGAGCGGTTCCGCCCGCGTATGGAGGAGCTGTTCTCGCTGGTCGGAGACCTGGCTGACCGCCACGGCGCGCTGGTGACCGACCTGTACGGCGCGCCGTCGCTGGGCGATCCGCGGATGTGGGACGTCGACCGGCTGCATCTGAACACCGAGGGGCACCGCAGGGTCGCGGAGGCCGTCTGGCAGACGCTGGGCTTGCCCGGGGAGAGCGACTGGCAGACTCCGATGGCCGCCACCGCGCCCGTTCGCTGGGCCCGTCGACGCGTCGACGACGTGCGGTTCGCCAGGCAGCATCTGATGCCGTGGATCGGGCGGCGCCTCACCGGACGTTCCTCGGGCGACGGACGGGCCGGCGCGCAGTACGACGCGGGGCTCGGGCAGGGCTTCTGGATCACACCCGAGGACGCGTCGGCTCCCGGACCCGTCACGGGCTGGCGTCGGCTGGACGGCTGACCCGCCGGAGCACTGACGTCGCTTTACGGGCCACGACCGGGCCGGGCCGCGGTGCGGCTCGCGCCGGACCGGTCGGACCGGGCGGCTGCGCGGGGACTTCCCCCGCTCCTGCCGCACGGGGAGCTCTTCGTAGGAAGCCACAGACCGACCCTCGGCGCGGACCTGCAGAAACCGCCAGTAGAATCCGGACACGTGACTGCTGTGTCTGCGAAGCCTCGCATCCCCAATGTCCTGGCCGGCCGCTATGCCTCCACGGAGCTGGCCGTCCTCTGGTCCCCCGAGCAGAAGGTGAAGCTGGAACGTCAGCTGTGGCTGGCGGTGCTGCGCGCTCAGAAGGACCTCGGGATCGAGGTTCCCGACAAGGCGCTGGCCGACTACGAGCGTGTGCTCGACCAGGTCGACCTGGCCTCCATCGCCGAGCGCGAGAAGGTCACCCGGCACGACGTGAAGGCCCGGATCGAGGAGTTCAACGCTCTCGCCGGCCATGAGCAGGTCCACAAGGGCATGACTTCCCGGGACCTCACCGAGAACGTCGAGCAGCTGCAGATCCGGCTCTCGCTGGAACTGATGCGGGACCGCACGGTGGCGGTCCTGGCCCGCCTCGGCAAGCTGGCCGGGGAGTACCGCGAGCTGGTCATCGCGGGCCGCTCCCACAACGTCGCCGCGCAGGCGACGACGCTCGGGAAGCGCTTCGCGACCGCGGCGGACGAGCTGCTGGTGGCGTACGGGCGGCTCGAGGACCTGCTGGACCGCTATCCGCTGCGTGGCATCAAGGGGCCGGTCGGCACGGCTCAGGACATGCTGGACCTGCTCGGCGGCGACGCGAACAAGCTGGCCGACCTGGAACAGCGCATCGCCGGACATCTCGGCTTCGCACACGCCTTCACCTCCGTCGGCCAGGTCTACCCCCGCTCCCTCGACTACGACGTGGTGACGGCCCTGGTGCAGCTGGCTGCCGCACCGTCGTCGGTCGCGAAGACCATCCGGTTGATGGCAGGGCACGAGCTGGTGACCGAAGGCTTCAAGCCGGGCCAGGTCGGCTCGTCGGCGATGCCGCACAAGATGAACACCCGCTCCTGCGAGCGTGTCAACGGTCTGATGGTCATCCTGCGCGGCTACGCGTCGATGACGGGTGAGCTGGCGGGCGACCAGTGGAACGAGGGCGACGTGTCCTGTTCCGTGGTCCGCCGCGTCGCGCTCCCCGACGCCTTCTTCGCATTCGACGGTCTCCTCGAGACCTTCCTCACGGTGCTCGACGAGTTCGGCGCTTTCCCCGCGGTCGTCGCGCGCGAGCTGGACCGCTACCTGCCCTTCCTGGCCACCACCAAGGTGCTCATGGGCGCGGTACGGGCCGGGGTCGGCCGTGAGGTGGCCCACGAGGCCATCAAGGAGAACGCGGTCGCCTCCGCACTCGCCATGCGGGAACAGGGCGCGGAGCGCAACGAACTGCTGGACAAGCTCGCGGCCGACGAGCGCATCCCGCTCTCCCGTGAGCAGCTCGATGCCCTGATGGCCGACAAGCTCTCTTTCACCGGTGCGGCAGGCGACCAGGTCAGCGCTCTCGTGGCCCGGATCGAGGAGATCGCCAAGCAGCACCCCGAGGCCGCTGGGTACACCCCCGGTTCCATCCTCTGACGGCACTGCACCGGATGGCACCCGAAGCGTCACCGGCCGCCCGCGACCACGTCGTACCCGACGTGGTCGCGGGCGGTCTGCGTGTGTTGTTCTGCGGCATCAACCCCAGCCTCATGACGGCTGCCACCGGGCACCACTTCGCGCATCCGGGCAATCGCTTCTGGCCCGTGCTGCACCTTTCGGGCTTCACCGCCCGGCAGTTGAGGCCGTCCGAACAGCGTGAACTGCTGGACTACGGCCTGGGCATCACCAATGTCGTGGCAAGACCCACGGCGCGAGCGAGCGAACTGGGTACGGAAGAGTTCCGCGCGGGCGGCCGAGCCCTTACGGCGAAGGTCGAGGAGCTCGGGCCGTCGTGGCTGGCCGTGGTGGGTGTCACCGCGTACAGGACGGCCTTCGGCGACCGCCGCGCACAGATCGGTCCGCAGGAGCGCACCGTCGGCGGCGCTCGCGTGTGGGCCCTGCCGAACCCCAGTGGTCTGAACGCTCACTGGACAGTGGCGACCATGGCCGACGAGTACGCGCGTTTCCGGGAGACGGTCGCCGCAAGCAGGACGTGAATCGCCTCCGGTCTCCACTCCGTCAGGGCGGGTCCACCACCGTCACGATGATGCCCAGCTCGCACCCCGGCCGCGCCTCCCGCAGGTACAGCACCATCGCTATCCACCGCCCGTCGACCCGCCAGAGCCGCAGGTACTCGCACCCACCGACAGGTTCGGCCCACGGCTCGGCCATCACCTCGCCTGCCGCCATCCGCTCCTGGGCGCTCCACACTCCGACGACCTGAGGTTTGCCCCAGCGAAGCGTCAGCAGCACGAGCAAGGCGTCATGCTCCGCCAGGCACTGCGCTCGTTGTTCCACCCCATCCGTGGTGTCGCCCTCCCCGCAGACGTCCTCTCGGAGAAGGAGTGCTGTGTGGTAGCCGGGTCCGCTGACGCCTGTGCCCGAGTGAACTCGCTCCGAAGGGAAGTCCTGGGCGCGCAATCCGTCGATGAGGCCGAGGTGATGTGCGGTCGTCATATCGTCAGTAAACCCCTGCCCACTGACACATGGCGGTGCGTCGGGCAGTGCACCGGGCGTCCGGCTCCACCAACAGGTCGCGATCACCCGTACCTGTGTGTGCGCGGCGTTCGGCCGACTCGAGCCGGGTCGGGGAGTTACGTCGGTGTCAGGGCGCCGCGCGCTCGTGCGGAACCGCGCCGGCTCCGCGGTGGAGAGTCATCTCGGTTCGGTTCCGGTGAAGTTGGGCGCCGGGGATCGGACCCAGGCGGTGACCGCCGCCTGCGTGCCGGTGCCCGTGACTCCGAGCCGACCGGGATCGGCCCCGCCGTGCTCCGTCCACCCGACGCGGCGGCTTCGGCCTCTCCACGAGTGCTGGTCGCCGCGGCCGGGGGCAGCGAGTAGCATCCGGCTGACACGCACGACCTGGGAGGACACACGGTGGGCAGGCTGACCGGTGGGGACCCGTCTCTGCTTCGGCGGATCAATTCCGCAGTGGTGCTGCACGCCCTGCGAGGCGCGGATGCGCCCACACTCACTGACCTGACGCGGATCACCGGCCTGTCCCGCCCCACGGTCGAGGGGGTCGTCGAGGGCCTCTTCGGTGAGGGTCTGGTGGTCGAGGCGCTGCCTGACGACAGCGGAGCCCGGCGCCAGGGGCGGCCGGCCAGGCGGTTCAGGTTCCGTGCCGAGGCGGGGTACCTGCTGGGCGTCGAGATCGGTTCTCATCGGGTGTCCGCCCTCCTGTCGGGGCTGGACGGGAGAGTGGTCGGCGCGGGTTCGCGTGACGTCTCGGAGACTGCGTGTGCGGATGACAGGCTCGAACAGGTCAGGGCCATGATCGTAGATCTGCTGCGGCGTACCGGGGTGGCGCGGAACAGTCTGCGTGCGGTGGGGGTCGGCAGTCCGGGCATCGTGGAGGCGGACGGCACCGTACGACTGGGGACGGCGCTGCCCGACTGGACCGGTCTCCCACTCGGCGAGAGACTGCGGCGCTCTTTCCGTTGTCCGGTCCTGGTGGAGAACGACGCCAACGCCGCGGCGGTGGCCGAGCACTGGAAGGGCGCGGCGACGGAGTCCGACGACATCGTGTTCGTGCTGGCGGGCTTGAGCCCGGGCGCGGGTTCGCTGATCGGGGGGCGACTGCACCGTGGGTTCGGTGGTGCGGCCGGGGAGATCGGCGCGCTGCATCTGCTGGGCAGGGACGTCACACCGGAACACCTGCTCTCCACGACGGACACACCGCTCGACCCTCTGGACGAGCACGCGGTCGCCGCGGTGTTCGCCAAGGCCAGGGACGGGGACACGGGGGCCCAGGCGGCAGTCGCCCGGTTCAATCAGCGGCTGGTCCACGACGTCGCCGCTCTGGTCCTGGCGCTCGATCCCGAGGTCGTGGTGATCGGCGGCTGGGCCGCCGGCCTGGACGGGGTTCTGGACCCTCTTCGTGTCGAGCTCGCCCGCTACTGTCTGCGGCCGCCGCGGGTCACTCTCTCGCTCCTGGGTGAGGCCGCCGTCGCCACCGGCGCGCTGCGGCTGGCGCTGGACCACGTGGAAAAGCAGCTCTTCGCCGTCGAGACAACGGTGACGGCCCGCCGCTGACAGCGACGGGCCATACCGAAAAGCCATGACGCAGAGGCCCGTTCCTCGGCCCCGGCACACCTGTGCCGGTCGGGCTCAGGCACACCCTGTATCACCCGTAGGCGGTCAGGAGGCCTTGCGTTCCTGCGCGTCGTGGCTGATTTCGAGGGCTCCCGAGTCCCCGAAGGTGAGCCTGCAGGTGTCCGCCCGATAGGTGGCGACGGAGACGGCCACCGTGCTCCTCGCGGCGAGGTAACGAGTCGTGACCACCAGGACCGGGGCGCCCGGCAGCCGGTCGAGTTCCTTGGCGTCGTCCGCACGAGCCGATCCGAGCTCGACCGAGCGGTCCTGGCCGTCGAGTTCGAGGCGGTGCAGCTCCCGCAGGAGCCCACGGGCCCTTGCCGGACCGGATGCCGCGTCGATGACGGAGAGTTCGGGTACGGACGATGCCGGGACGTACAGGAGTTCGGCCGCGACGGCCTGCCCCTGGGTGGCCCGGATGCGGCGCACCACGTGCACCGTCTCACCGGCGTCCACGCCGAGGGCGGTGGCCACCATTGCGGGTGCGGCGCCGACGGTGCACTCGACGGGCTGCCACGCCTCGTCCGCGTCTCCGGACCAGCCGTGCTGCGCGTTGGCGACGGCCACCCCTACGCGCGGCGGAGCGACGGTCGTGCCGACGCCGCGGCGCCGCTGCAGCCGTCCCTCGAGTTCGAGCTGCTCCAGTGCCTGCCTGAGCGTGGCACGTGCGACACCGAAGCGCGCCGCGAGATCCCGCTCGTTGGGCAGTACCTCTCCCACCGCGAAGTCCGAGTCGAGCGCCTCACTGAGCACGGTCTTGAGGTGCCAGTACTTCGGCTCCTGTACCGATTCCAGCTGCGTGGTCCCCACCCTGTCCTCCGCAATCGCTCGACGGCTTTCCGAGACGTTATTTATTAAAGGTTCCTGCCTTAACGTTCAGACCTTAGGGCGCCTCACCACCTTGGTCAAGACCAATCATCGCTCGGTAACGGAGAGAGACGGCACTTGCCGCAGAGCGTTCACGGGACGTTCGCGCGGCCGTGAGCCCAGGCAACACGAAGCCCACGACAGACCATCCGTCGGGAGTCGTGACGCATGCGCCGCGCGGCTACGGGTGGGACGTCGCAGTGCCACAGGCGTGGGGGCAGCACGCACCCGAGCGGCCGGCGCCCGTGCGCATTCGGTGCGGAGTGCGCCATGGGTGATCAGCCCCGGGGCCCGGTCGGGGCCGGGCAGGACGGGCAGGTCCGCGCGCTAGCCGACGTGAAGCCCTGACAGCTTGTCGGGGTTGCGGATCAGGTAGACACACCGGATGGCCCCGTCGGTGACCTCGGTCTGGAAGACGGTGTCCACCTCCCCGTCCACACCGAACGGCAGTCACTTCGCCATCCCAGCCGAGGCACCGGAGGGTGTCCAGCGGGAATCGCGCCGACCCCTGACCTCGCCGCCTGAAGCTACGACTGCGGGCACAGGCCGGCACGGTCCCTCTTCGACAGGGTGCTGCAAGCCTGGGCGCGCCGGTCAGTGAGCCGCCCGAAAAAAGGTGCCGAAGGCGTCCAGAACGACCGGATCCACACGTAACCCATCAGTCACAGTGCGTTCGTGGTCAGGCAACACCGCTCGGTCACAGTAGCCGCATGACTGATGTGACATCCGCGAAGAGTGCCCGCCGTCCGCACCACTGGCGGCGGGATCTGATCGAGCTGGCCGCACTCTTCACCGCGGTAGCGGTGGCCGACGCGATCGCCAACCTGATCGGGCACCAGCCCGACGGCCCCTATCTGCTCGTCGCCTCCGCCATGGCCCTCACGGCAACGGCCGCGTTCCACACGTGGTGGTCACGCCGGCACAGCCACGCACCGCCCCCGGATACCGGTGCCGTGGCCGCCGCACGGGCGGACCTCGCCTCGGCAGGCGGGGACGAGGAGGTGGAGACGGTGCTGTGGCGGATGCGGACAACAGTGCAGGACACACCGGGCACCCTGGCGGCCCTCTGCATCGCACTCGCCCGCCACAGGATCGACATCCTCACCCTGCAGACGCACCCGCTGGCGGAGGGCACCGTCGACGAGTTCCTGCTGCGGGCGCCCGGCGCGCTCCCGGCGCAGCAGCTCACCCGGGAGATCGCCGCGGCCGGCGGGACGTCCACATGGATCGAGCGCGCGGACGCGCACGACCTGGTCGACACGCCCACCCGGGTCCTCGGCCTCGCCACCCGCACGGCCCTGGACGCGGCCGAACTGCCCCTCGCCCTGCGTCAGCTCCTCGGCAGGTGCACCATCCACTCGCTGCCCGCCCTGTCGGTCACCGGGCGGCCCACCGGGGAGAGCGCGCCGGTCGAAGGTGCCCTGGAGGACACCGTGATGAGGCTGCGCGATCCGTCCGGCGGTGTCATCAGCGTCGAACGCCCCTACCTCCCCTTCACCCCCACGGAGTTCGCCCGCGCGCGAGCGCTGGTGGAGCTCGACGCCCGGCTCGGACCCCGGGTACCTCGCAGCGAGGACATCCTCACGCTGCCGGAGGGCAACGAGATCACGGTCCGCCGGGCCGATCAGGGCGACCTGGACGCGGCGGTCGCCATGCACGACCGCTGCTCCGAGCGCACCCTCGGTCTCCGCTACCACGGCCCGGTCCGCGACGCCGACCGTTATCTGGACCACCTGCTGAGCCCGCGCTTCGGCCGCACCCTCGCCGTGCAGACGGCTTCCGGCCGCCTGGTGGCGCTCGGACACCTGCTCTGGGACGGGGACGAGACCGAGGTCGCCCTCGTGGTCGAGGACGACTGGCAGCGCCGCGGAATCGGTTCACAGCTCCTGGAGCGCCTGGTGGGGCTGGCGGTCGAGGCAGGATGCGAGAGCGTCTACGCCGTGACGCAGGCCCACAACACGGGGATGGTCGCGGCGATGCGCGCGTTGTCGCTGCCCCTGGACTACCAGATCGAGGAAGGCACGCTCGTCATCACCGCGCGGCTGGCCCCGTCGCCTGCCCGGCCGGCCTCGGAGCCCGCGGACCGGACGGCTACCGGGTCTTCGGGACAGCCGCCCCAGCCGCTCCCCCGACCCGGACGGACGGGACGGCCGTTCCGTCACTGAGTGCCTGACAGAGGTCCGCCCACAGGTCCTCGACGTCCTCCAGACCGACCGACATGCGCAGCAGCCGGTCGCCGATGCCCGAGGCCCGCCGGTCTCCCTCGTCCACGATGCGGTGGCTGATGGAGGCCGGATGCTGGATCAGGCTGTCCACGCTGCCGAGGCTCACGGCGGGCGTGATCAGGCGGACCCCGGCGATGATCCGGTGCGGGTCCCCGTACACCTCGAAGGACACCATCGCACCGCCCACCTCCGGGTAGTGGACGCGGGCGATGCGGGGGTCGCCCGCGAGCCTGCGGGCGAGTTCCGCGGCGGACGCCGATGCGGCCCTGACCCGGACCGGCAGCGTGGACAGACCGCGCAGCAGCAGGTATCCGGCCATCGGGTGCAGCACACCGCCGGTGGCGAACCGGACCTGCCGCAGCGTCGAGGCGAACTCCTCGTCGCAGGCGACCACTCCGCCCATCACGTCGCCGTGTCCGCCGAGGTACTTGGTCGCGCTGTGCAGGACGATCCGGGCCCCGTGCTCGACCGGCCGCTGCAGCACCGGCGTGGCGAAGGTGCTGTCGACCAGCAGCGGCACGGATCCGCAGGAGTGGGCGACGGCTCTGATGTCGATCTCGGCCAAGGTCGGGTTGGCGGGCGTCTCGACCATCACCAGACCGGTGTCCGGGCGGATCGCCTCCGCGACGCCCGCCGGATCCGTCCAGGTCACCTCGGTGCCCAGCAGCCCGGCGCTCAGCAGGTGGTCGCTGCAGCCGTAGAGGGGACGCACCGCCACCACGTGCCGCAGCCCCAGGCTCGCCCGGGCCAGCAGGACGGCGGTGAGAGCCGCCATTCCGCTGGCGAAGGCCACGGCGCTCTCGGCGCCTTCCAGCCGGGCGAGCGCTGTCTCGAAGCGGGCCGTCGTGGGGTTGTCGAGCCGTGCGTAGACGGGCGGCCCGTCGGGCCTGGCCCCGGTCGTGGCGAAGGAGTCGATGCGCTCGGCCTCACCCCGGGAGTCGTACGACGGGTAGGTGGTGGACAGGTCGATCGGCGCGGCGTGCAGACCGAGAGAGGCGAGATCGTCGCGTCCGGCGTGCACGGCTTCGGTGGCGAGCGCCCTGGACCGGAAGGGGGCCTGGGATGTCAGGGAGGAGGCTTCGGTGTCCATGACGCCAGCCTGAACAATCAACGGGCGAACGGGCCGGAACGCCGTGCTACGTTCGCCGAATGCCTGAATCTGTCGCGCTCGATCCGGTAGACCTGCATATTCTGCGACTGCTGCAGAACGATGCCCGGACGACGTACCGGGAACTCGCCGCGGAGGTGGGCGTGGCGCCTTCCACGTGTCTCGACCGGGTCGCGCGGCTGCGCCGCTCGGGAGTCATCCTCGGACACCGGCTCCGCATCGACCCGGCACGGATCGGCCGCGGTCTGGAGGCACTCCTGCTGATCCAGGTACGGCCCCACCGCCGGGAACTGATCGGCCCGTTCGTCGAACGGATCCGGGCGCTGCCGGAGTCCCGGGCCTTCTTCCACCTCACCGGCCCGGACGACTACCTGGTGCACGTGGCAGTCGCCGACCCGGCTGACCTGCAGCGGCTGGTACTGGATGAGTTCACCTCGCGCCGGGAGGTGGCGCGGGTGGAGACCCGGCTGATCTTCCAGCAGTGGGAGTGCGGCCCGCTGATGCCGCCACCGGCCGGCCCGCGGTCCCCCGCCGCCGTCCAGGAACAGCATCAGGATCCTCCGGCCCCGTAATGGATCTTTCCCGGCCGAAGTCGTATTACCCGTGACGTGAGGGCCCCGGCCGTACGAGGATGTCCACATGTCAGACACATCGAGCAGCCCGCTGCCCCGCCAGGTCGCCGACGCATACGTCGACGCGTACATCGAACTCGACCCGATCACAGGCACCTACCTCGGTGTCGCGGAAAGCTCCCGCAGGCTGCCCGATCTCTCACCCGACGGTCAGGCGGCCATGGCCGGTCTCGTCCGGCGCACCCTGGTGGAACTCGACGCCGCCGAGCGGGTACCGGGCGCGGACGCCGAGGAGGAGAGGCGCTGCGCGCGGCTGCTGCGGGAGCGACTGACGGCCGAACTCGCCATCCACGAGGCCGAGGAGGGCCTGCGGGCCGTCTCCAACATCCACTCCCCCGTACACAGCCTGCGGGACGTCTTCTCGGCGACGCCCACCGCGACGGACGAGGACTGGGCGGCCGTCAGAGAGCGCCTGCGGGCGGTTCCCGCCGCGATCGAGGGGTACCGCGCCTCGCTCGCACTCGGGCTGGAGCGCAAGCTGTACGGCGGGCCGCGACCGACCGCCACGTTCATCGGACAGCTGGGAGCCTGGTCGGGCGACGACGGCCCCGCGTTCTTCGAGGACTTCGTGACCCAGGGACCCGACTCCCTGCGCGCGGAGCTGGACGAAGCGGCCACGCAGGCCACCGCGGCGCTCGTCGCGCTGCGCGACTGGCTGAGCGAGGTGTACGCCCCGGCGATCGAGGGCGCCCCGGACACCGTGGGCCGTGAGCGCTACGCCCGCTGGGCGCGCCAGTTCAACGGCACGGACCTGGATCTGGACGAGGCGTACGCGTACGGCTGGTCCGAGTACCACCGGCTGCTGACCGAGATGAGGGCCGAGGCGCACAAGATCCTTCCGGACGCGGGCCCGTGGGAGGCACTCGCCCATCTCGATGTGCACGGGAAGCACATCGAGGGCGTGGAGGAGGTGCGGGAGTGGCTTCAGCAGTTGATGGACGAGGCCATCGAAGCCCTGGACGGCACGCACTTCGAACTCGCCGAGCGGGTGCGGAAGGTGGAGTCGCGCATCGCTCCCGCAGGCGGCGCCGCAGCGCCGTACTACACCGGCCCTTCGGAGGACTTCTCCCGCCCTGGCCGCACCTGGCTGCCGACCATGGGCGAGACCCGCTTCCCCGTGTACGACCTGGTGTCCACCTGGTACCACGAGGGCGTGCCCGGTCACCACCTGCAGATCGCGCAGTGGACGCACGTGGCCGAGAGCCTCTCCCGCTACCAGGCGTCGATCGGTCACGTCAGTGCCAACGCCGAGGGCTGGGCGCTGTACGCCGAGCGGCTGATGGACGAGCTGGGTTTCCTGCCTGACGCGGAGCGCCGCCTCGGCTACCTGGACGCCCAGATGATGCGCGCCTGCCGCGTGATCGTCGACATCGGCATGCACCTGGAGCTCGAGATCCCCGCGGACTCGCCGTTCCACCCGGGTGAGCGGTGGACACCGGATCTGGCGCAGGAGTTCTTCGGCGCGCACAGCGGCCGGCCGGCGGACTTCGTGGAGAGCGAGCTGACCCGCTACCTGTCGATGCCGGGGCAGGCGATCGGCTACAAGCTGGGCGAGCGCGCCTGGCTGCTGGGCCGGGAGAACGCCCGCAAGGCGCACGGGGACGCGTTCGACCTCAAGGCCTGGCACATGGCCGCCCTGTCGCAGGGGTCGCTCGGCCTCGACGACCTGGTGGACGAGCTGTCCAGGCTCTGATCGCGCCGGTGGCGGGGCCCGTTAGACCGGGCCCCGCCACCTCCCGTGCTGGTACGAGACGTTCGAGGATCTCACCCCGCGCAGTGCCTGGCAGCCCCTGCGCGCGGGAGACGTCCCGGCAGGTCCCGCGCCGGCAACTACAAGCCGTTCCAGGTCGCGGGCCGGATCGGCACCCTCGGTTCCGTGACCACGAGCGTCGTGTACTCCTCGCCGCTGCCCGGGCGGGCCGTCAGCCGCTGAGCGTGCCGCCCGCCCGGTGCCGCACCGCCGACCCGTGACGCTCCTTCACCACTTCGAGCTGGACTGGGATACGGCGGCGCAGGTCGGCGACGTGGCTGACGATGCCGACGCTGCGGTCCCGCTCCCGCAGGGAGTCCAGGACGTCCAGCACCTCGTCGAGGGTCTGGTCGTCCAGACTGCCGAAGCCCTCGTCGATGAAGAGTGTGTCCAGCCGCACGCCGCCCGCCTCGTCCGTCACCACGTCGGCGAGGCCGAGAGCCAGGGCGAGCGAGGCGAAGAACGTCTCTCCGCCGGACAGGGTCGCCGTGTCGCGCTCCCTGCCCGTCCAGGAATCGACGACGTGCAGGCCGAGCCCCGCCCGCCGGCCCCCGCTGCGCTCGTCGGAGTGGACCAGCGTGTAGCGGCCGGACGACATGCGCTGGAGGCGGGCCGTGGCGGCGGCGGCCACCTGTTCCAGGCGGGCCGCCAGCACGTACGCCTCCAGCCGCATCTTGCGTTCGTTGTCCGCCGACGTACCCGCGGTCAGGCCGGCGAGCCGGGCCACCCGCTCGTACTCCTTGCGCAGCGGACCCAGCCCGCGCACCTCGTCCGCGGCAAGGCGCGAGAGCCTGCCGAGTTCGGTGCCGCGCTCCCGAGCGGCGGCATGGGAGGCCGCGCTCTCGCGCAGTGCCCTCACCGACAGGTCGTACGCCGCCTGTGCGTCGCCCGGCGCGGCAGGCGGACGCTGCGCTGCCGCCCCGGCGTCCTTCTCGGCCAGCCGGTCGGCGACCGTGGCGGCTTCCGTCTGCCAGGCGTCGATACGGTGCTGGAGTTCCCGCTGCGCCGTGTCGCCGAGGACCTTCGCCGCGGCGGCCTGCGGGGTGTCGAACCCGGCCCGGAACGCAGCGTCGGCGAGCCTGCCGTCCGCTTCCTTGAGCCGTTCGGCAGCAGTCTGCTCGGCACGGAGGGCCTCTGCCGCGCCCGCGAGCAGACGGGCCCGCCGCCCCAGCAGGTCCGCATGCTCGGCGACCGAACCGCAGGTGCCGCGCGCCTGGGCCAACTCAACTTCCAGTGAGCCCTGTTCTCGGTCGAGGGCTTCCTTCTGGGAGGTCCGGGCCGCCGCACGGCGCTCCGCCTGCCGGCGTGCGTCGAGCCGCACGAGGTGCTCGCGTTCGGCGGCGGCGAGGGCTTCCCGGGCCGCGTGCGTCCCGGCGGCCAGCCGGTGCGCTTGCGCGTGCTCCCCGGTGAGCCGGTCCACGGCCTCCTGCAGCCCGGCGACGGAGGCGGGGTACCCACGGTCCGCCGGGCCAGGCTCGTGCCCCGCTCCGGCTGGATCAGCCGGGTCGCCGTCTCCGGCGGCTTCCGCCCGTGCCGCCGCCAGCCGTTCACGCAGCACGCCGAGCACGCTCTCCTCCTCCGCGCGTACCTGTTCGGCCCGCCGGTGAGCGGCGAGCGCCGCTTCCTCGGTGGCCCGGTCCACGTGGCCCGCCGCCGCGCGGGCGGGGTCGGGGTGTTCGACCGAGCCGCACACCGCACAGGCCGAGCCGTCGACCAGCCGGTCCGCCAGTTCCGCGGCGATGCCCTGAAGTCGCTGCTCGCGCAGTCCGAGCCAGTGCTCGTGTGCCGCGACTGCCCGCTCACGGGCCCGCGTGAGGTCCGCCGTCGCCTGTTCCTCCTGCGCGGTGAGTGCGTCACGACGGCGTGCCGCGTCCAGCCTCCTGCGTGCCGGGGCGAGCCGGCCCGCCAGTTGCTCCGCCCGGGTCGCGGCGAGCTGCGCCGTCTCCACACGTTCCGTGAGACCTCGGCGGGTTGCGTCCCATCCCGCCAGCCAGTCCGCCGCCTCCAGGATCAGTTCGTCATCGGAACGGGACTGCCGCTCCAGTCCCGCCCGTTCGGCGTCGATCTCCCTGCTGCGCCGCTCGGCCCGGCGCGCCGCGTCGAGCGCTCCCAGCTCCGCCCGGATGCCCCGCTCCCTCTCGGCGAGCTGGTCGAAGCCGGCATCGGCCAGATCGGGCGGGAGTCCGGCGCGGGACCGCTCGCGCTCCGCGACGGCGGAGCGGTGCGCACGTTCCGCGTCGTCCCGGAGTTCGAGCGCCGGGACGACGAGGTCGGCCTTGCGCGCGCGGGTCAGCTGCTCGTGGCAGCGGTCGCGCTCGGCGCGACGGTCCTCCAGTCCCGCGGCACGCCGACGGGTCTCCTCGTACCGCTGCTGGAGGCGGGCGAGTTCACGCTCGGCCTCGAGCGCCTCACGCGCGGCCGCGTTCCTGCCCTCCACGCCGTCCAGGACGCATCGGGCGATGTCGAGTCGCTCCTGGGCCCCGCTGCGCGCGACCGCGGCCCACTGGAGGATTCCCTCGGCCAGTCCGGGCTCACCCGGACGTTCCTCGGGGAGGTCCGCCTCTTCCGCTGCCGGTCCGGCGGCCTGTGCGATGCGCTGGGCCAGGGCGAGGATCTGTTCGTCGGCGGCCTTGACCCGGGCCTCGGCCGTCCGGCGCAGCTCGGCCAGGCGGTCCTCGACGGCCGCGAAACGGCGGGTGTCGAAGAGCCTCCCGAGCAGCTTTCCGCGCGCCTCGGCGTCGGCGCGCAGGAAGCGGGCGAAGTCACCCTGGGGCAGCAGGACGACCTGGCAGAACTGTTCGCGGCTCATCCCGATGAGCACGCCGATCTCTTCGCCGATCTCCTGGTGCGAGCGGCTGAGTGCCTGCCAGCTCTTCTCGGCGTCGTACTCGCGCAGCAGGCTCTGCGCCTTCTCCGTTGTGAAACCCCCGCCCCGCTTCTTCGGGCGGGGCTGCGCGGGCCTCCTGGTGATCTCCAGGCGGCGCCCGCCGATGGTCAGCTCCAGGCGCACCTCCGTCGGGAGATCCGCCGGGGCGTGGTCACTCCGCAACGAGGTGCCCGGACTCTGCCGGGCACCGGGGACGGCGCCGTACAGGCCGTAGCAGACGGCGTCGAGTACGGATGTCTTGCCCGCGCCGGTCGGTCCGTGCAGCAGGAAGATCCCCGCGGCGGACAGGGCGTCGAAGTCGACCTCCTGGGTGCCGCCGAACGGCCCGAACGCGGTCAGGGTGAGCTTGTGCAGCCTCAACGCGCCACCTCGTCCACCACGTCATCGACCCGCACGTCGTCGAAGGCGTCACGCAGTACCGTCCGCTCCTGTGCGCTGGGGCCGCTGCCGCCGCGTACATGGGCCACGAAGTCCTCCGCGATCTGCTGGTCGTCGCGGCCCCTGAGCCGCTGGGCGTACGACGTGAGGGGGTCCTCGGGGCGCCGCTCCGGTTCGAAGACCAGGCTGAGGGTGTGCGGGAAGCGCTCGGTGAGCCTGGCCATGGGCTCGTCCGGGCGTACCGGGTCCGTGAGAGTGGCCTCCACCCAGGAGTCGCGGTGCCGTTCGAGCGCGGGGTCGTCGAGGAGGCTGCCCAGGCGTCCGCGCAGGCGGGCGAGAGGGCGCGGTACCGGGCAGTCGATCCGCTCGGCGCCGAGTTCACCACCGGGGCCGAGTTCGACGAGCCACATGGACTTGCGGTGCACGTGCTCGGAGAATGAGTAGGCGAGCGGCGAGCCCGAGTAGCGCACCCTCTCCGTGACGGTCTGGGAGCCGTGCAGGTGGCCGAGCGCGACGTAGTCGACGCCGTCGAAGACGCCGGCGGGCACCGCCGCCACCCCGCCGACCGTGATGTCGCGCTCGCTGTCGCTGGGTTCACCGCCCGCGACGAACGCGTGGGCGAGGACCACGGAGCGGGTCCCGCCCGGCCGGGAGGCCAGATCGGCCCGTACCCGGTCCATGGCTGCCGTGAGGACGGCTTCGTGCCCGGCCTTCGGGGCGCCCAGGGTGTCCTTCACGAGGGCGGGTTCGAGATACGGCAGCCCGTAGAACGCCACCTCGCCGTGGGCATCCTCCAGCAGGACCGGGGTGGCGCAGTCCGCGGGTTCGGTGCGCAGGTGGATGCCGGCCCGGGCGATCAGCCCGGCGCCGACGCCCAGCCTGCGGGCCGAGTCGTGGTTCCCGGAGATCATGACCGTGGGCACTCCGGCCGCCGCGAGCCGGTGCAGCGCGTCGTCGAACAGCTGGACGGCCGTGAGTGGCGGAACGGCTCGGTCGTACACGTCTCCGGCCACGACGACGACGTCGACCGCCCGCTGCCGCACCGTCCCCACGAGGTGGTCGACGAACGCCGCCTGGGCTTCGAGCAGGGAGACCCTGTGGAGCGACCGGCCCAGGTGCCAGTCCGAGGTGTGCAGGATCCTCACGACGTCACTCCGGCTGTTTCGACCCGCATGTTCCACTTCCTCCGCCCCCAGGACCTCACCGGTCCGGCGTCCTGCCCGCCGCGGGTTTCCGCGCCGGGCCCGGCCACGCTAGTGCCGCGGGGTCCGGGACACCTCATCCGCCCCGGACGTCCCCGTACGCCTCGCCACCCAGTTCGAGGGTCGCGGAGCCCGCTGTGGCGTCGGCCAGCCAGCCCCTGAATTCGTCGACCTCGGCGTCCGGGAGCCCGATCCCGAAGGTGACCGCCTCCGCGTATGTGACGTCGTGGACGGCGTGGCCGCTCGTGCGCAGATCGTTCTCCAGCTTGCCCGCCCTGTGGTGGTCCACGGTCACGGTGGCGAGCCGGAACCGGCGCCGGGTGACCGTGCCCAGAACGTCGAGCGCCTCCCCGACCGCGCCGCCGTACGCGCGGATCAGCCCGCCCGCGCCGAGTTTGACCCCGCCGAAATAGCGCGTGACCACGGCCACGCTGTACCGCACCTCACGGCGCATGAGCATCTGCAGCATCGGGACGCCCGCCGTCCCGCCGGGTTCGCCGTCGTCACTGGCCTTCTGCACCGCGGCCTCGGCCCCGATGACGTACGCGAAGCAGTTGTGGTTGGCGGTGGGGTGCTCCTTGCGGATGCGCGCGACGAACTCCTGCGCCTCGTGCTCGGTGGCCGCCGGGGCGAGTGCGCAGAGGAAGCGCGATCGGCCCACCTCGGTCTCGTGCACACCCGCGCGGGCGACGGTGCGGTACTGCTCCTGCATCCGCCCACCCTATGCGCCCGCTCCACCGCGCCCTTCACTCTCCCGTGGGGAATGGTTCGGCGTGACCGTCCGTTGTCCGGGCATGTACGCAGACGATGACACGATCCGCAGGATTCTCCAGGACACGGGCGACACCTGGGCGGTGGTCGGCCTGTCCGGCAACCGCTCCCGCGCCGCGTACGGGGTGGCAGAGGTCCTCCAGCTCTTCGGGAAGAAGGTGGTACCGGTCCATCCCAAGGCCGAGAGGGTCCACGGCGAACAGGGATACGCCTCGCTGGCGGAGATCCCCTTCCCCGTCGACGTGGTGGACGTCTTCGTCAACAGCGAACTGGCCGGAGGCGTCGCCGACGAGGCGGTGGCGGCAGGGGCGAAGGCGGTCTGGTTCCAGCTCGGCGTGATCGACGAGGAGGCGTACGCACGCACGCGGGAAGCCGGGCTCGACATCGTGATGGACCGCTGTCCCGCAATCGAGATACCCCGCTTGCCCCACCGCTCCTGATCATCCCCGCACGCCCCCGCGCCCGCCGCTGACGGCGACGCGCCTACCGCTGCGTGGTTGCGCCGGACGGAAGGCGCCGCTGGTGGGAGTACGAGGCGGGATGAGCAGGTCCAGCCGTTCGGCGGCGGGCGGGGCATCACTGAAGGTGCCCAGGGGTGCGCGCATACGGCTCACGCCGACATCCCTCAGCGGCGGCTCACTTGCCCTCCCGGCGCACCGGCGGGATCGACACGGCCATGGTCATCTCGGCAGGCTCGTCACCGTCGTTGCGGTAGCTGTGCGGCACATGGGCCTCGAACGTCGCCGACGTCCCGGCCGGCACGTGGTGCGCCTCACCGTCCACGACCAGCGTCATCCTGCCCGCCGTGACGTGGAGGAGTTCGACCGTGCCCTCGGGGTGCGGGTCGGAGGCGCTGGCGTCACCGGGCATGAGGCGCCAGGACCAGAGCTCGATCGGCCCCCGGGCCTCGGTGCCGACCAGCAGTGTCGTCGAACTGCCCGCTTCCGTCGACCACATGCGCACCGCCTGTTCTTCGGGCACCAGTCGCACCTGTGGACCCTGCTCGTAGTCGAGCAGGGCCGTGATGCTGACTCCCAGCGCGTCGGCCAGCTTCACAGTGGTCCCGACACTCGGGTTCGTTCGCGCCTGCTCGATCCGGATGATCATGCCCCGGCTGACCCCCGCCCGGGCAGCGAGGGCGTCCAGGGTGAACCCCCGCTCACCTCGCCAGCGCTTGAGGTTGCGGGCGAGCGACTGCGTGAGCTGATCGAGGTCAGACACATTCCGTCCAATATCCTGAATGACAGAGTCGAAAATACTGCACTACGGTGTGGTGCACCCACCCGACCACCGCACTGTACTGCGAGGCGCTCGATGGCAGCCCTGTTCGCCCTGGCCACGAGCCTGCTGTGGGGTCTGGCCGACTTCGGCGGCGGCCTGCTCACCCGGCGCATGCCCTGCCGGACAGGCGCCCCGGCGAGCACGGGTCGATCGAGTCCGCCGCTCCCGGCAGGGGTCAGGCTTCCGGCGCCGGTTCCTCCAGCAGGAGCGCCACGGCCTGGAGCTGTTCGGGAGTGACCCCGTCCGGAATGGGCACCGGTGCCGGCGTCCGCAGGGGCGGCTGCCAGCCCTCCTGCGGGTCCCAGCTCCGCACCACCCTGGCCGGTGCCCCCGCCACCACCGCGTGGTCGGGTACCTCTCCGCGCACGACGGCCCCCGCCGCGACCACGACGTTCCGGCCCAGCCTGGCACCCGGAAGGATGACCGCTCCGGTGCCGATCCAGCACCCCGGACCGATCGAGACCGGCTCCATGCGCGGCCACTGCTTGCCGACGGGCTCGTGAGGGTCGTCGTAACTGTGGTTGGTGGAGGTGATGTAGACGTACGGGCCGCAGTACGTGTCCGGGCCGATCGACACCGTGGTGTCGGCGATGACATGACTTCCGCGGCCCAGCACGACACCGTTGCCGAGCGTCAGGATGGGCTCGGAGCCGAGGTCGAGGTCGGGCATCAGCCCGGCGGTGAGGGTCACCCGCTCTCCGATGATGCAGTGGTCGCCGAGCTCGATCCACGGCTCCCCGAACACCGTGCCCTGCGGGAAGGCGAGGCGGGTGCCCGTACCGATGCGGCCGAATCGGAGCCGCCCCGGATGCTGCGAGGTGACCGCTCCGGTCTCCTGCGCCCAGGCCCAGACACGGTGGACGGCGCGGGACGTGACACCACGGCGGATGCGGGCCAGGGAGGAGAACGTGTTTCGGTTCTTCGGCACCCGCTCACGGTAGTCGGCCGGTCCGGAGCGGGTCCGCGCGGCGGGCTGTGATGTTCACCCCACCTCAGCGGGCAGATGGGGGCGTCCATTACGGTTCGTCCGGAGCAAGGGGCGCCGCACGCACCATATTCCAGCGGAGGAGCAGGCGATGGCAGAGCAGGCATTGGTCACCGGCATCGGCGGCAGGGAACCGGACATCGACCCGGACGCCTTCCTCGCACCGACGTCCGTCGTCGTCGGCGAGGTGTCGTTGGCCGCGGGTTCCAGCGTCTGGTACCAGGCCGTGCTGCGCGCCGACTGCGGTCCCATCTCGCTCGGACCGGGCAGCAACATCCAGGACAACTGCAGCGTCCACACCGACCCCGGCTTCCCCCTGACCGTGGGCGCCCGCGTCTCCGTGGGCCACAACGCCGTGCTGCACGGCTGCGTGATCGAGGACGACGTCCTGGTCGGCATGGGAGCCACCGTGCTCAACGGCGCCCACATCGGCGCTGGTTCACTGATCGCGGCGCAGGCACTCGTCCCGCAGGGGATGCGAGTCCCCCCGGGCTCCCTGGTCGCCGGAGTACCCGCCAAGGTGAAGCGGCAGCTGACCGACGAGGAGCGGGAGGGCATCGCCTTCAACGCGGCCGGTTACGTGGAGCTGGCGAAGGCGCACCGCGAGGCGCACCGGAACAACTGACCGGGCGAAGGCGCATCGCACGCGCACCGGAACCAACGGGGCGAGGGCGCACCGGAAGAGGCCGCCCCATGTCCCGCTCGGGACGAAGCCGGTTTCAGTCGGCCGCCGGCACCGCGTCCGGCTCGGGTGCCGCGACAGGAGCGTCGGCCTGTTCGGCTGCCTTCCTGGCCCTGTTCTTCAGCACCAGCATGGAGACGAGGCCGAACAGCACGGCCGCCAGCAGCCCCAGCCATGAGAAGCGCTTGAGCCACGCCTCGGCGACGACGCCCACCGAGTAGATGACGGCGGTGGTGCCACCGGCCCAGACGATCCCGCCCAGCACGTTGGCGATCAGGAACTTCCAGTACGGCATCCGGAGGACGCCTGCCAGGGGCCCTGCGAAGATCCGCAGCAGTGCGACGAAGCGGCCGAAGAAGACCGCCCACATCCCCCATTTCTCGAACGACCGCTCCGCCAGGGCGATCTGTGGCGCGCCGAAGTGCTTGGGGAACCTGCCGCCGAGCCACGCGAGCAGCGGGCGGCCGCCTCTGCGGCCGATGGCGTAACCGACCGAGTCGCCGATGATCGCCCCGGCCGAGGCGCAGGCGCCGAGCACCACCGGGTCGATGTCGCCGTGCTGGGAGGCGAGGAGAGCCGAACTCACGAGGATGATCTCGCCGGGCAGCGGGATGCCCAGGCTTTCGAGCCCGATGACGACCCCCACCAGGAGGTAAATGCTGACCGCGGGTACGGTCTCCAACCACTCCTGGACGTGCATCGCCGGTCCTTCCCGTAAAAAAACTGTCGCCGTGCACCACGCATGGTGCACGGCGGGCAGCCTACCGGTCCGGCGGGCGGGAGCGGTCGTCGCGACCCCCGGGCAGGTCCGCGTGGGAGCGGTGCCCGTTCAGCGGTTCGGACGCAGCGTCCAGACCACGCTCATCTCACTGGTCACGGCCCCGTCGGCGCGCCGGATCTCGACGCTCACGGGGAACTCGGGGCGCTTGCCCTCGTCGAGTTCGGCGACGACCTCGGCCGCCGGGCGGCCCAGCACCGCGGTCGCGGTGAGATCACCCATGGCCACCTTCTTGAAGGCCATCTCCGTGGTGACGGGCAGCGGGACCGCCCGTGCCATCTGATCTCCGAAGGCGGCCACGACTATCGCGCCGCTGGCCGACTCGGCGAGGGTGAACATCGCTCCGGCGTGCGGCCCACCGAGGTGGTTGTGATATTCGGCCTGGTCCGGGAGCAAGAGGACAGCGCGCTCCGCGGTCGTCTCCAGATACGTGATGCCGAGGGTCCTGACCATCGGGACGCTCGCGGACAGCATGTCGCCGACTGTCGTCTCTTGGGTGCTCATGGACGTCATGTTACTAGCCAGTAGCAGGCTTTGACCATCCCCTCACAGGGGCGCCCATAGCAGCGGGCGCCCCTCCCCTCTATGGTTACTGGCCATGTGGCCAGGACAGCAGCCGCCCGGGGGCGAGCAGAACCCGCAGGACCAGAACCACAACCCGTACCAGCAGCCGGGGTACCAACAGCCGAATCCCTATCAGCAGCCGGGGTACCAGCAGCAGGGTCAGCCGGGTTATCCGCAGCCCAACCCGTACCAGCAGCCGACCGCGCCGCAGTACGCCGTACCGGGGCAGCCCGGGGGCCCGCGACCCGACGACAAGAGGAAGACGACGATCGTCGCCGTCGTCGCCGCCACCGCGGTCGTCGCAGTGGCGGTGGTGACGGGCGTCGTGGTCATGAACAACAAGGACGACAAGGGCGGGCCGGCGGTGGCCGGCGGCAAGTCGTCCTCGTCGCCGTCGGCGAAGCCGTCCGACACGGCGTCCTCGCCCGCGGCGAACCCGCGCGGCGGCGAGGACGCCGCGCCCACCGTCCCGGGCTGGAAGGTCGTGACCAATCCCAAGTGGGGCACCCGGTTCGACGTGCCCGGTGACTGGGAGGTCGCGGGGACCGGCGTGTTCTCCGGTTTCGAGGACGTGAAGGACCCCACCGGCCCACCGGCCGTCGGCTTCTCCGCACCCGCGCACTACAAGAGCAAGTGGTGCGTCGACGACGCGGACAAGGACGGCACCAAGGAGGACACCGGCCTGGCCGGTGTCGGCACCAAGGGCGGCCAAGGCGCCAAGAGCACCGACGAGGCCGCGAAGAACGAGGCAGCCAACTGGGTCTGGGCCGCCTACGCGCAGGAGGACCCGAAGAGCAAGGTCAAGATCGGCGAGCCCAAGCCCTACACGACCAAGTCGGGCCTTTCCGGCAGCGTCGCCACCGCCACGGCGACAGATCTGGCGAACAAGGACAAGTGCGACACCGACGGCAAGTCGATCGCGTTCACCTTCAAGAACGCCAAGGCCGAGTACGCGTCCTGGATCCTCTACGCCAACGCAGGGGTCGACGATGAACTCCCGGACGCCACCATTCAGAAGATCCTCAGCACCGTGCGCCTGACCGAAAGCGCGGAGAGCGGCGCGAGCCCTTCCTGAGTCCCCGGCAGCCCGGCGCACAGGGCGCACCCATTTGGCGGTGGGGGGCCGCTGCGGGGGATAGTCCCTTGGTGACCTCCCCCGCCTCCTCCCCCCTTCCCACGCGCCGCGCCGTGCGGGAAGGCCGGCGGGCCTTTCTGGACGTGAGCCACATCCCCGGCCGCGCCCCGGGCGGCGGGCTGCTCTCCGATCCGCGCGACGGGTGGCGGGAAGTCGCCGGCCGGCCCTGGCTCTGGGCGATCGTGCTCCAGTTCAGCGTGGTCGTCGCCGTCGTCGGGGCGGCGGAGGCCGTATACGGACCACTCGTGGCGCGGGATCAGCTCGGCGGTGCCCGCCCCTGGGGGCTCGCGCTCGCCGCGTTCGGCGTCGGCACCCTGGGCGGGGCGCTCCTGATGATGCGCTGGAGACCACGACAGCTGCTGCTGGCCGGGACGCTCTGCGTGTTCCCGCTTGCGCTGCCTTCCGCGGGCCTCGCGATCCCCCTCCCGGTGGCCGGACTCTGCGGGGTGATGTTCGTGACCGGGATCGCCATCGAGGTGTTCGGGGTGTCCTGGATGACGGCCCTGCACCAGGAGATCCCGGAAGAGAAGCTGTCCCGGGTGTCGGCGTACGACTGGTTCGGGTCGGTCGCGATGGTGCCGCTGGCCACGGCCGCGGCCGGTCCGGTCGAGTCGCTCGTGGGCCGCAGCGAGGCGTTGTGGGGCTGCGCGGCGCTGATCGTCCTGGTGACGGCGGGCGTGCTGCTGGTGCCGGACGTACGGAGTCTGACGCGCCGAAGCACGGTCAAGGACATAGGGGCGCCGGTCGCCCCCGGGAGTCAGCCGATGCTGAAAGCCCCGTCGGGCGGCTCGGGTGAGGCGACGGCCTCGCTGTCCCGCACCGGCCTCGCACCGTTGACGAGACGGTTGAGCGATGCACCGTGCTCCACCCTCGCGGGGAAGGCGTCGGCGGCGCACAGCCTGGTCAGCGGGGCGATGTCGAGCGGCGCCCGGGAGGCGAGAAGCACGGTGTTGCCGAAGCGCCGGCCGCGCAGGACGGCCGGTTCGGCGATAAGGGCGAGCTCGTCGAACACATCCGCGAAGTTGGCCAGTTGCGAGCGGAGGAACGCGAAGGGCGCACTGTCGGCCAGGTTGGCCGCGTAGATCCCGTCCGCTCTCAGGACGCGGGCGGCGGACCGGGCGTACTCGGCGGACGTCAGGTGGGCGGGCACCCGCGCGCCGCCGAAGACGTCGGCGATCAGGAGGTCGGCGGAGTCCCGCGGCGCCTGTTCGAGCCAGGCCCGGGCGTCGGCGGCGTGCACCGTGACCCCGGCCCCCTCGGGCAGCGGCAGGAACTCGCCGACCATCTCGACGAGCCCGCCGTCCGCTTCGGCCACGTCCTGACGTGAGCCGGGACGGGTCCGCGCCGCGTAGCGCGGCAGCGTGAGGGCGCCGCCGCCGAGATGCAGGATGTCCAGCGGCACACCGGGGGCCGCGGCACGGTCCACGACATGGCCGAGCCGGCGTACGTACTCGAATTCCAGGTGCTCCGGGTCGTCGAGGTCGACGTAGGACTGCGGGGCACCGTCCACCGTGAGCAGCCACGCCCGCTCCCGGTCGACGTCGGGCAGCAGCCTGGCAGTGCCGTGGCCGGTGTCGCGGATGACGGGTATCGACTCGTTCACTCCCCCATTGTGACGGGCGCCGGGCCTTCGGCCGGACGGACCGGCCGTCGCCGCCCGCGTCCCCGGGGGCCGGGGGGCGGACGGCGACGTACGGTCAGAGAAGTGCGGTGACCGTGCCGGCGCCCACCGTCCGGCCGCCCTCGCGGATCGCGAAGCCGAGGCCGGACTCCAGCGGGACGTCACGGCCGAGTTCGACGGTCATCGTGACCGTCTCGCCGGGCCGCGCGACCGCCGCCTCGCCGAGGTCGACGTCACCGACGACATCGGCCGTGCGGATGTAGAACTGCGGCCGGTATCCCGTGGTGACCGGCGTCGTGCGGCCCCCCTCCCGCCCCGACAGGACGTAGACCTGCGCGGTGAAGCGCCGGCTCGGGGTGACGCTGCCGGGCGCGGCCACCACGTGACCGCGGCGGACCCGGTCACGCTCGACGCCTCGCAGCAGCAACGCGACGTTGTCGCCGGCCTCGGCGGACTCCATCGGCTTCCCGAAGGTCTCCAGCCCGGTCACGACCGTCTCGACGTCCGCGCCGAGCACCGACACACGGTCCCCCACGCGCACCGTGCCGCGCTCCACGGCCCCGGTGACGACGGTGCCCCGGCCAGTGATGGTCAGCACGTTCTCCACGGACAGGAGAAACGGCGCGTCGGTGTAGCGCACCGGGATCGGTACGTAGGTGTCGACGGCGTCCAGCAGCCCCTCGATGGACGCGGTCCAGCGTGGGTCGCCCTGCAGCGCGCCGAGCCCCGACACCCGCACGACCGGAACGGAGTCCCCGCCGTAGCCGTGCGCGGTGAGCAGTTCGCGGACCTCGAGCTCGACCAGGTCGGTGAGCTCGGGGTCACCCGCGTCGGCCTTGTTGAGGGCGACGACGATGTGGTCGACACCGACCTGACGGGCCAGCAGGACGTGCTCCGCGGTCTGCGGCATGATGCCGTCGAGCGCGGACACGACGAGGATCGCCCCGTCGAGCTGCGCCGCCCCGGTGACCATGTTCTTGATGTAGTCGGCGTGTCCGGGCATGTCCACGTGCGCGTAGTGGCGGGTGTCGGTCTCGTACTCGACGTGCGCGATGTTGATGGTGATGCCGCGCTGCGCCTCCTCGGGAGCCCGGTCGATCCGGTCGAACGGCACGAAGGTGCCGGTACCCCGGTCGCTGAGCACCTTGGTGATCGCGGCGGTCAGGGTGGTCTTCCCGTGGTCGACGTGACCCATGGTGCCGATGTTGAGGTGCGGCTTGGTGCGCAGGTATGCCGTCTTGGGCATGTCTCGATCCTTGGTGCTCGAAGCTGAGAGAGAAGACCCCAGGGCCCCGCCGACCCTCCCCTCACGGGGTCCGCCGGACTGTCGGGGGAGGGTCAGCTTCGGGCGCCGCCGAAGGGCGCCGTGACAACGGTGAACGCTGCGTCGAGTGCTGCTGCGGTCGCGGCCTCAGGGTTCGCGGCAGCCTTCGGCGTGTCCGCGACTGCGGACTGCGCTGTGGGGTAGGCGTACCGGAACATGCCCTGATCATGGCGGAGCGGCCGGGCGTCGTCGAATGGTTTTCCGGCGGGGCGGGCGGTCCCAGGACCGGGACTCCTCAGCCGATGTTCTTGAGCGCCTCGCGCACGGAGAGGGGCGACAGACGGTCCCGGGCGCCGTCGACGAAGTCACGTACGGCGTCCGGGGCCGTTTTTGCGTACTCGCGCAGGGACCAGCCGATCGCCTTGCGGATGAAGAAGTCCGGATGGTCCGCGCGCAGCAGGCAGTAGCCGAAGAGACGGCCGGTGTCGGTTCGCTCCCTGTAACGGAGTTGGTGCAGCAGCGCGGTCCTGGCGATCCAGACGCTGTCGTCCTCGATCCAGCCGTCCATCGCGGTCCGCAGTTCCGGTTCCGCCGCGACGAGGGGCCCGGCCACATGGGCAGCCAGCACGTCGACGGTGTCCCACCAGGGGACCGTGGAGACGAGATGGCGAAGAACCGGCACGAAGTCCGCCGAGCAGCGTGCGGCGTGGCGGCGCAGCAGGTCGGCGGCGAAGTACTGGTACTCGCGCTCGGGCAACTCCCAGCAGCGCAGGGCGATCGCGGTGAGATCCGTCTCGTCCGGCCTGTCAGTGCCCGCCAGGACGGTCCTGGACAGCTCCCGGCGTCGAGGGGCGGCGATGCCGAGAAAGGGCGCGACGTTCTTCATGTACGCGGCCGCCTGGGCCGCACGTTCGGGATCGGCGGCCTCGGGATACACGTGGACGAGCCGCCGCAGCACCGTGTCGGCGAGCGCACTTGCCGGTACGACGGGGACGGGCTGCGCCGGGCTGCTCATGCTGTGCACATTACGGCGATCACACACCTGTTTCGGTTACGCTCCCCAGATGTTCGACCCCGTCCCCGCAACACGGCCCCCCGGTGGCCTGGCAGTGCGCTGTACGAGGGCGCTGCTCTCCCCCTGGTCCCGGTTCTCCCTTCTCGTGGCGGTCCTGCTCGCTGCCGCCACCGCCATGGTGCTGTTCGAACCACAGAGACTGCTGGCCTCCGGGTGGCCACCTCAGCTCACCGGTTCCGCCGCGGCGCTGCTGTTCGGCCTCGCGTACGGCGTGTGCACCGTGGCGTTCGTGCCACGCCCGCTGCTCAACCTCGCCGCCGGAGCTCTCTTCGGCGCCCAGACCGGTCTGGCGGCGGCGCTGGCGGGCACCGTCGTCGGCGCCGGTATCTCCTTCCTGCTCGGCAGAGTGCTGGGGCAGGACGCGCTGCGCACACTGCTGCGAGGCAAGTACCTCAAGGCAGCGGACGGATTGCTGAGCCGGCACGGATTCCGGTCCATGCTGGCGCTGCGGCTCTTCCCCGGGGTGCCTTTCGCCGCGGCCAACTACTGCGCGGCGACCTCCCGCATGGGCTACCCACCGTTCCTGCTGGCCACCGGGCTCGGTTCCATCCCCAACACGGCGGCGTACGTCGTCGCGGGCAGCACGGCGTCCTCGCCGACCTCGCCGGTTTTCCTGGCGGCCATGGGCTTCATCGTGCTGTCCGGCGCCGGTGCGGCACTGGTCGCCTGGCGCAGGCGCCACCGGCTGGCCATGGCGGCCGGGCCCTCCTGACGAGGGCGCGTGGGTGCGGCGAAGCCGGGGGGCAGCGGGCAGTCCGTTCACCCACAGGCGATACGCTGCGCGCATCCGACAGAGGATGTCCGGGACCGTGGTGTCCCGCCCCTTTTCTGACCGCATCCGCACACCGCCGACGGCCTTCGTGTCCGTCGGCCGTTGCATGAGCATCTCCGGGATGGCCAAAGCCCCATGAGCTGGTTCGAATCATTCGTCCTGGGCCTCGTTCAGGGACTGACCGAGTTCCTGCCGATCTCCTCCAGCGCGCATCTGCGGCTGACCGCGGCGTTCGCGGGCTGGCACGACCCGGGAGCGGCGTTCACCGCGATCACCCAGATCGGCACCGAGGCCGCGGTCCTCATCTACTTCCGCAAGGACATCGCGCGCATCGTCTCGGCCTGGTTCCGGTCGCTGACCAACTCCGCCATGCGTGGTGACCACGACGCGAAGATGGGGTGGCTGGTCATCGTCGGGTCGATTCCGATCGGTGTGCTCGGTGTGACCTTCAAGGACCAGATCGAGGGCCCGTTCCGTGATCTGCGTCTGATCGCCACGACCCTGATCGTCATGGGTGTGGTCCTCGGCGTCGCGGACCGCCTCGCGGCCCGCGACGAGACCGGGGGCAAGCACCGGGCGATCAAGGAGCGGAAGTCCCTGAAGGAACTGGGCGTCAGGGACGGCCTGATCTTCGGCTTCTGCCAGGCTCTGGCACTGGTCCCGGGCGTCTCACGGTCCGGCGCGACGATCAGCGGTGGTCTGCTGATGGGCTACACCCGCGAGGCGGCGGCGCGCTACTCCTTCCTGCTGGCCGTTCCCGCGGTGCTCGCCTCGGGCGTGTTCGAACTGAAGGACGCGGGCGAGGGGCACGTCTCCTGGGGACCCACCATTTTCGCGACAATCATCGCTTTTGCGGTCGGATACGCCGTAATCGCATGGTTTATGAAGTTCATCACCACCAAGAGCTTCATGCCGTTCGTCGTCTACCGCATCATCCTGGGCATCGTGCTGTTCGCCCTGATCGGCGCGGGTGCCCTGAGCCCCCACGCCGGCGAGTCGGCGGGCTGAGGCGAACGGTTCCGGGGCGGAGCCCCCCGGCCGGACCGGGCGAGTCCCCGGGCCGGTCGTGATGTCACGGGCCGTCCGGGTGCGCCACGGACGGCCCGGCGTCGTCCCGTCCGGGTGACGGCTGCGCAGCGGGTCACGAACAGGGTCGCCGTCCTGGTGGTTTGCCGGGCTGCGGCGTGTGGGGGCAAGGCGTGACCCGTACGGGGTGGCCTTCGGCATGTCGGCACGCTCCTGCGGGCAGCCGAAGCAGGATCGGTGTCCGCGGCGGCTGTTCCGGCGCCGCCGCGCGCGTTCACGAGACCGAGGAGCAGCTGTGTCCCAGCAGGAGAACATCGCCGTGCAGACCGCGTTCGGAGAGGCGGTCACCACCGGGAACCTCGACGCGCTCAGTGACCTGGTCGCTCCCGGATCGGTCGACCACGACCCGGCGCCCGGTCAGGGGCCGGGCCCGGAGGGCTACCAGCGCATGTTCCGCGAGCTGAGGATCGCGTTCCCGGACTTGCGGGTCGAGGTCGAGCACCTGGTGGCCACCGACGACGAACTCGCCTTCGCCTACACCATCAAGGGCACACACCGCGGCGATCTGCTCGGCCATGCCCCGACCGGGAAGGCGGTCACCTACCGGGGCATGCAGATCAGCCGCTTCGAGAACGGCAAGCTGGTCGAACGCTGGGGAAGCAGCGACGAACTCGGCATGATGCGGCAGCTCGGCCTCGCCTGAGACGGGACGAAAGCAGGCCGGGCAGGCATGTTCGAGGGCCCGGCCCTCATCGCCGGGGACCCGTCCCGGCCACCGGCGGAAGAACGCCGTACACCAGCCGGATGGCATAGCGCCTCATAACCTGCCAGATGCGCACATACCCGGCGTCGGCTATCACGTGCGCCGGGGAAGGCGGCCAGGAATATTCCATTCTTCCGAGGCGAAGATCATCTCCCGGAAATCTCCCGAGCGTTCCTGACGGTAGGCGGCGTGGCCGCACGCCTCGTGGAGATGGGACAGCGCTGTCACCTGGAGAGGTGAGCAGCTCGCGAGGCCCGGCCGGCCCGTCGGGCAAGGCCGGTCGCCGACCCGGCAGCGGCCTGGGCGGTGGGTCCGCGGCCCGCAGGATGCACGGCGAAACAGGCGGATGCCCTACGCACCCGGTCGGATTGTCGGCTCACGCCCGTAGAATCTGCGCATGCCCACCCCTTCCACCGAGCCGACGCGGGTCCGCTCGCTCGCCGAGCTGAACGCGCAGATCCGCACGCTCGTGGACGGTGGCCTGGGTACCCTGGAGGCCCGCCAGGAGTACGAACGGCTTCTGGTCGAGTGGGGATCGGCCGTGCAGCACGGCGCCGCTGAAGCGGCGTGACCCGCCGGCCCGCCGTGCGTTCCGGAGCGGCTTCCGCGCCGGGCCATCGGACCGGGTGTTCGTCAGCGGTGAACGACATACGAGGAGTTGCGGGTATGCCCGGTCGTCCCGGCGCGCGCTGACGTCCCGGCCTTCACCGGCCCGTCATCGCGTGCCGCCCCTGATGTAGCGGCACAGCGAGCCTTCTCACGCCCGAACCGCGGGCGCACCCCGGTGTGCCCGGTTGCGGGCCTCGTCGTCGGCAAACCGAGGGGTCTCCCGTGCCGTCCGCTTCCCCCGCCGCGCCACATTCCGACCGGCCTGTTCCGCCGGGCCTTCTGAGGGACGGTGACTTCCGCAGACTGTGGTGGGGGCAGACGTCCTCCCAACTCGGCGAGCAGTCTACGCGGTCCTCACGCTCGGCGCCGATCCCGGCCTTCTCGGTGTCCTGCGCGCCGTCGGCCAGGCGCCGGTCCTTCTGCTCACACTCTTCGTCGGCGCGTGGGTGGACGGATGGCGGACCCGCACGGTGATGGTGCTCGCGGACAGCGGCCGGGCCCTCGTCCTGGGCGCGGCGGCACTGATCGCACTGTTCGGGCGGTTCGGCACGGCCACGCTGCTCGCGGCCGTCTTCGCCGTAGGGGTCCTGTCCGTCTTCTTCGACGTGGCCTACCAGGCATCTCTCGTGCGTCTGGTGCGTCGTGACCAGCTGGTGCGGGGCAACAGCGCGCTCGAGGGCAGCCGTTCGGCGGCCCAGGTCGGCGGTCCCGCCCTCGGGGGTGCCCTCGTGTCCCTGGTCTCCGCGCCCCTGGCAGTGGCCTCCGGAGCCCTTTTCTTCGCGCTCTCGTGCCTGTCGGTCCACCGGATCCACCGGACCGAGCGGGTCCCGGACCGCTCGGAGCGCCAACCCCCCTTGTGGCGGCGGATCCATGAGGGCCTCCGTCTCGTCCTGCGCGACGCCTCGCTGCGGAGCGTGTGCCTGGCATCGGCCGTCTTCCAGTTCTCCTTCGCCGCGCTGATGACGGTGTATCTGCTCTTCCTGCCACGGGAACTGCACCTGTCGGGCGCCGCCGTGGGCCTGGCACTCGCGGCGACGGGGCCCGGCGCGCTCCTGGGCTCCGTGCTGGCCGCCGCCCTTCCGAAGCGGTTCGGCTACGGTGCGGTACTCGTCGGCGCCGCGACGATCGGCGACGGCGCGTTCCTGTGTGTCCCCGCTTTGCGCGGCTCCCCCGCGGTGACACTTCCGGCGCTCGTCGCCGTCGGCTTCGTGTTCGGAGCGGGAGGGCAGATGGTGAATGTGGCGGTCATGGCCATCCGGCAGAGCGCCACGCCGGCCGGGATGCAGGGCCGCGCGGCCGCGACGATCACGTTCGTCGGCATGGGTCTGACACCGCTCGGTTCCGTGCTGGGCGGCCTCCTCGCCCAGCAGTGGGGGGTGCGCACCGGTCTCCTGGTGGCGGCCGCGGGAATGATGCTGTCCCCTGCGGTGATGGCCCTGTCCCCACTCGCCCGCCTCGGGCGCGCGCTTCCGGGGGCGCCCTACGAGCGGCAGTCCGGCCGGTCCGGAGCTTCCGGGGCCGGCAGCGCCCCTTCCCCGTCCCCGTGAAGGCCAGGTGCCTCCCCTGCCCCGGCGCCGTCGCCGGGGAGCCCGAAGGCCGGCGGCGCGGGAATCCGGTCCGGTGCGACCCCGCACGCCTCTTGGCGTGCCGCTCCCTCTGGCCGAGACTTGGGCGATGACACAGCGCGTGGCTCTCGCGACGGTGATGGACCGGCTCTCCATCGACACAATGATCAGTGATTACGCTGCCGCGGTGGACGACGGCGCCTGGGATGCCTACGCCGCGCTGTTCACGCAGGACGGCCGCGTCGACCACCGGGGTGCGGGCGGGGAGGAGGGTCCGGTGGCCGAGGCCGTGCGCTGGCTGGAGGACAGCATGCGGCTCCTTCCCGTCCGCCAGCACCTGATCGTGAACCGGCGCCTGGACCTCCAGGACCTGGGCGGGTATCCCGGCGACCTGGCGCGACTGAGGGCGGACTACCTCAGCCCGCGAAGGGGCGGGGAGGCGGGAGGGACTGCGCCGACGACGATGTCGGGCGGCCGGTACGTCTTCGACCTGCGGCGTACGGAACCGGGCTGGCGGATACACACCGTCACGATGGACGAGAAGTGGCGGTACGGACCCGGGTACACCACCGGCTGAGCGCCCCTCACGGCCGGTTTGGCCCGCCCGGACGCTCCCCCCTGTGCGCTCCTGATCTTCTGGCGCACACTGGGAGCGAGCGGATGACCGGCGAGGAGGACAGGGCATGCCGATGCGTGGCGCGCGGCTTCCGGACGCGACCGCCCACGGGGGTGCGCGGCTGTTCGAGCGGCTGCTGCGCTCTCGCGTAGGCCGGGGCGCCGTCACTGTCTGCGCCGGTGCTCTTCCCGCCCTGGCGTTCCCGGCGCCGTCCCTCTGGTGGTTCGCGTACGTCGCACTGGTGCCGTGGATGCTGCTGATCCGGTCGGCGGGCACGGGACGGAGGGCCGCCCTCGACGGCTGGTTGGGCGGCGTGGGCTTCATGATCGCGGTCCACCACTGGCTGATGCCGAGCCTGCACGTGTTCATCGTGGTGCTCGCGGCACTGCTCGGACTGCTGTGGGCTCCCTGGGGCCTTCTGGTGGCCCGGCTGCTCGGGGGATCGCCGTCCGTCCGCAGGTCCGTCGCCGCGGTCCTCGTGGTGCCCTCCGGCTGGCTGATGATCGAACTCGTGCGCTCGTGGGAGGGACTCGGCGGGCCGTGGGGTCTGCTGGGGGCCAGCCAGTGGAACGTCCCGTTCGCGCTCCGTACCGCGTCGGTGGGCGGCGTGTGGCTGGTCAGTCTCGGTGTGGTCGCCGTGAACACGGCCGTCGCGCTGCTGCTCGCCGTGCCCTCAGCCCGGCGGACGGCGGCCGTGTGCGGGGTCGTGGGAGCGGTCGGTGTGGGAGCGACGGTCCTGTGGGCACCGCGGCCGCAGGAGGAGGGCACGGTCCGGATCGCCGTCGTGCAACCGGGTGTCGTCGGCGGTCCCGGCAGTATCGGGCACCGCTTCACACGCAGCGAGGAGCTGACCCGAGGGCTGGCGGGCCGGGACGTGGACCTCGTGGTGTGGGGCGAGAGCAGCGTGGCCGTGGATCTGTCACGGCACCCGGAGACGGCGGACCGGGTCGCCGCGCTGTCGCGTCAGGTCGGTGCGGACATCCTGGTCAACATGGACGCCCGGCGCACGGATGGCCCCGAGCGCGCCGGAATCTTCAAGTCGGCGGTGCTGGTGGGCCCTGACGGTCCGACCGGGGACCGGTACGACAAGATGCGCCTGGTGCCGTTCGGCGAGTACGTCCCGGCGCGCTCCCTGCTCGGCTGGGCGACCTCGGTGGGCAAGGCGGCGGGTGAGGACCGGCTGCGCGGCAACGCCCCCGTCGTGATGGACCTGCCGAACGGACTGCGGGTGGGGCCGCTGGTCTGCTTCGAGACGGCGTTCCCCGACATGAGCAGGCGATTGGTGGAGGACGGCGCCGCGGTGCTCGTCGCCCAGTCGTCCACCTCGACGTTCCAGCACAGCTGGGCGCCCGAACAGCACGCCTCGCTGGGAGCCCTGCGGGCGGCGGAGACGGGCCGTCCGATGGTGCACGCCACGCTCACCGGCGTGAGCGCCGTGTACGGCCCGCGGGGTGAGCGGGTGGGGGCACCGCTCGGCACGGACGCGAGCAAGGCGGCCGTGTTCGACGTGCCGCTCGCCCGGGGCACGACGCTCTACGTCCGGCTGGGCGCCTGGCCCGTGTACGGAGCGCTGGCGGTCCTGGCCGTGTTCTTCGGCATGCTCGGGCTGCGGCCCCTCAGGAGGCCTGCTCCAGGGCGTCCAGAACCACCCGTTCGCACAGCCGGTGGGTCTCCAGAGCGTCCTGCGCGCTGAGCACCTCCCCGGCCCGTACCGCGTCCAGGAAGGACAGGACGCACTGCTCGATGCCGCGCTGGCGGGCGACCGGCACCCAGTCGCCGCGCCTCCGCAGCGTCGGCTGGCCCTTGTGGTCGACGACGTCGGCGAGATTGAGGACCGTGCGCTTGGAGTCCTGGCCGGAGACCTCGAGGATCTCCTCCGTCGATCCGTTGAGCCGGTTCATCATGCCGATGGCGGTGAATCCCTCGCCGGACAGCTGCAGCACCACGTGGTGCATGAGCCCGTCGACGATCCGCGCGCGCACGACGACGCCCGACACGGGGCCGGGAGCCAGGAAGCGGAGGGTGTCGACGACGTGGATGAAGTCGTCGAGCACCATGGTGCGCGGATCCTCGGGCAGCCCCACCCGGTTCTTCTGCAGGAGGATCAGGTCGCGCGGGTGGTCGGCGCACTGGGCGTAGGACGGGGCAAGCCTGCGGTTGAACCCGACGGCGAGCGTGACACCACGTTCCTCGGCGAGGGCCACCAGCCGCTCGGCGTCGGCGAGTTCGTAGGCGAGCGGCTTGTCGACGTAGGTGGGGACGCCCGCTTCCAGGAGCCGCTCGACGATCTCCGCGTGCGCTGCGGTCGACGCGTGGACGAAGGCAGCGTCCAGCCCCTGGGCCAGGAGCCGGCCCAGGTCCTCGTGGCACCGCTCGGCCGGGATCCGGTGGGCGGCGGCGGCGTTCGCCAGCGTGGCCGGGGTGCGGGTCTGCAGGTGCAGTTCGACGCCGGGAAGGGCCGTCAGTACCGGCAGATACGCCTTCCGCGCGATGTCTCCGAGCCCGATGCAGCCGACCTTCACGAGGTTCTCCCTGTCGCCTTGACCAGGGTCTTGTCACGGTCGCGTCGTCTGCCCGTCCCTGGTTCCGGCAGCATACGTGCGCTGCGGGGCCGCCAGTCGGCGATCCCGTCGAACGTGCGCAGGACGAGCCCGGGCCCGAGCCGGGAGACCGTGGACAGCAGTCAGTCGCGAAGGGCCACGGCCGGCCCGCCGGACAGCCTCGTCAGCCGTGACACCTGAGCTGCCCGGGGGCGGAAATCCCGAGCGTGTGGCCGCCGCGCTCGCACACGCGCTGCACCGCTACCTGACCGGCGGCACCGAACTGCTGGAGTGCCGCTATGTCGCCCTGCTTGCGGCGGCCGGGTCGGGCGAACCGGAGCGCCACGCCAGACCGGACCTGCTTGGCCCGTGGCGCAGTTGATCATCTATCGCCACTATGGACCGCATGACGACTCAGGAACGGCCCGAACCCCCCTTCGACGCTGCAGAACGCCAGATGCTGGAGGGATGGCTCGACTACCACCGGGCGACCCTGGCCATGAAGTGCGAGGGCCTCACCGACGCCCAGCTGCGCGAGGCCTCCGTGCCCCCGTCGGCCTTCACGCTTCTGGGCCTCGTGCGGCACCTGGCAGAGAACGAACGGGGCTGGTTCCGCGACGTGCTGGCCGGTGAGGAACTCCCGCCGCTCTACTCGACGGACGACGATCCGGACCATGAGTTCCACGTCACCGACGCCGACACCTGGGAAGAAGCCAGGACGACGTGGCATGCGGAGATCGACGCCGCCCGGGCCAATGCCGCGAAGATCGAGCTCGACGGCCTCTCGGTGGGCAGGACCAGAAGCGGCAGCGCGTTCACCCTCCGCTGGATCTACACGCACATGATCGAGGAGTACGCCCGTCACAACGGCCACGCCGACCTCGTACGCGAACGGATCGACGGCGCCACGGGGCAGTGACGCACGGGGCCGACGCGGGCCGGGCCTCCGTCACTCCCCCGCCGCCGGCCTTCCGCGCATCCGCTGCTCCATGCGTCCGATCGCGGCGCGGACCGCGTCGCCGTAACCGTCGTCCTCCAGCACGCCGACGGCGTCCCAGGCCAGGTCCAGATGGATGCGGGCAGCCTCGAAGCGCTGCAGCTTCAGGTAGTCCGCGGCCAGGTTGAGGTGCAGCGAGGGGAAGAACGTACGGACCGCCGACGCGTCCCTGTGCCCCTGGGCAGTACCGTGCGCACCGGTCCCGTCGCGTCCGCCGGAGCTGTCGCGACCGCCCAGTGGGTTTCTCCCCGGTCCGTCCGCCATTCCTTCGGCGGCGGTCAACGCCCTCAGGTCCCAGGCGAGCTCGTCGCCCGGGTCGTCCTGTGTGTCGGCCATGTAGTGGGCGAGCGTGCAGCGGTGCAGGGCGTCGCCGCACTCCCCGAGCTCCGACCAGAGGGTGCCGAACCGGTTGCGAGCCTCTTCCCTGTCCCCCGCGTGGAGCAGCATGATCGCCTGGCCGATCCTGGTCATGACGGGGTCGCCCCGCAGTTCCCGCTGCTCCACGTCAGAGGCCTCCCTGATCGGCGTCCGGCATGTTCCGGTCGGTCGAACGCTAACCGCAGCGGTACGCAATACCGCTCAGGCGCGGGCCCGAGCCGCCGGCCGGGTCCTCGGAAGGCCCAGGTCAGGGATGCGCCAGTCGATGGCCTCGTGGCCCTGGGCGGCTACGGCCTCGTCGATCTGCGTGAAGGGACGGGAGCCGAACCACTTCTTGGCGGAGAGGGGCGAGGGGTGCGCACCCTTCACCACCACGTGGCGCTCCTGGTCGATCAGTGGGATCTTCTTCTGCGCGTAGTTGCCCCAGAGGACGAAGACAGCCGGGTCGGGGCGCTCCGCCACCGCGCGGATCACCGCGTCGGTGAACTTCTCCCAGCCCTTGGCCTTGTGCGAGTTCGCCTCACCGCCGCGGACCGTCAGCACCGCGTTGAGCAGCAGCACTCCCTGCTCGGCCCACGGCATGAGGTAGCCGTTGTCCGGGACGGGCAGGCCGAGCTCGTCGTTCATCTCCTTGTAGATGTTGCGCAGCGAGGGAGGCGTCCTGACCCCCGGCAGCACCGAGAAGCACAGCCCGTGTCCCTGGCCCTCGCCGTGATAGGGGTCCTGACCGAGGACCAGCACCTTGACCCGGTCGTACGGCGTGGCCTCCAGTGCGGCGAAGACCTGGTCACGCGGCGGATACACCGGCCCGCCGGCCCGCTCCTCCTCGACGAAGTCCATGAGCTCCTTGAAGTAGGGCTTCTGCAGCTCTTCGCCGAGGACGCCACGCCAGGACTCGGGCAGCAGGTCGGTGTCGGTCACGTCCACAACCTCCGGTAAGCAATAGGTTCTTGACCACAGAACCTACCCGGGGCCACTGACAACGGACCCGCCGAGCCCACTGCCGCCCGGCTACCAGTTGGTCTTGCGGTACAGCTCCCACATCTGCATGACGGTCTGCGGGTCGAGCGCGCGCTCGCCGCCGCCGATGTCGTCGCCCGCCGCGACGTAGAGCTTGCCCTGCCACAGCGGCAGCAGCCGGACGTCCTCCACGAGGATCCCCTGGGCCCGCTTGAACTGCTGCGAGACGGAGCCGCGATCGCTCTCCTTGCGGGAGGACGGCAGCAGTTCCCGGGTGATCTCGTCGGCCGGATAAGGGGTGCCTGTGACGCTGTCCTGTCCCACGAACGGGGCGATGAAGTTGTCCGGGTCCGGGAAGTCGGGGAACCAGCCTCGCCCGAAGACCGGGTAGTCGCCGTTGGTGAAGCCCTCCTGGAAGGTCGTCCAGGGCGCGCTCCTCAGCTTGACGCGGAACAGGCCGGACGCTTCGAGCTGCCGCTTGAGCTCGGCGAACTCGGGCGCGGTTGAGGAGCCGTAGCGGTCCGTGGTGAACCAGAGGGTCAGCTCGACCGGCTCGGTGATGCCCGCGTCGGTGAGGATCTTCTCGGCCTTGGCCGGGTCCGGGTCACCGAAGGAGTCGAAGAAGCTGGTGGTGTGACCGGCGATGCCTTTGGGAACCATGGAGTAGAGCGGTTCCGCGGTGCCCTGGTAGACCTTGGCGACGAGCGCGTCGCGGTCGACGAGCTGCGCGGCCGCGCGCCTGACGGGGAGCTTCCCGACGGCCGCGTCCTTGGGGTCGAACGCAAGGAAGCGGATGTCGGCACCGACCGTCTCGACGATCTGGAGGCCGTCGTTGTCCTCCTTGTCGTCCTCGAGACCGACGACCTCCTCGGCGGCCAGGCCTCGGTAGGTGGCGTCGATCTCCTTGTCCTTCAGCGCCGCCACCATGGGGGTGGAGTCCTTGAAGTAGCGGATGGTGACGGCGGTGTTCTTCCGGTCGGCGAAGCCCTTGTAGCCCGGGTTCCTGGTCAGCTCGGCCTTGTTGCCGGGCTCGTACGACTCCAGGACGTACGGCCCCGAGCCGGTGACCTTCCCGTCGTCGCGGATCTTGTCCGCGGGGTAGTCGCCGGGCGCGACGAGCGACATCGCGGGGGTCGCCAGGATGAACGGGAAGGTCGCATCCGGCCTGCCGAGGTGGAAGACGACGGTGTCGTCACCCTTGGCCTCCACGCGGTCGAGGGAACCGAGCAGGCCGGCCGGGCCACCCTTCACCTTGATCTTTTTGATACGATCGATCGAGTACTTGACGGCTTCGGCGTCAACCTTCTCGCCGTTGGAGAATTTCAGCCCGGACTTCAGGGTGCAGCTGTAGGCCATGCTCGCGGAATCGGTGAACGTGCAAGACTCCGCCGCGTCCGGCTCGGGGCTGATGCTGCCGGTCGGGAAGCTCACCAAGGTCTGGAAGACGTTCCTCATCAGCTCCCAGGAGCCGTCCCAGGCCGCCGCCGGATCGAGGGTCGAGGGGCGAGCTCGTCGTTCCGAGCGATATCTGCTGGTCCGTCTCGGAACTGCTGTCCGACAACAGGCCGCAGCCGGCCAGGACGGACAGGGAAGCAAAGGCCGCAGCGGTCTGCAGGCTGGCCCGGTAGAACACGTGCACGCTCCTCGATCTGCCTTGGGGTCGGCAGACCATACCGCAGCGCCCCGCCGGATCAATCCGCTCGCCCGGCGGGGCACTTGAGTCAATCAGGGCCAAACCCGCCCAGGCTTCCCTCAGGCCACGCCGGCGTTCAGGAAAATGCCGCCGTCGACCACGAGCGTCTGACCCGTGACCCAGTCGGACTGAGCCGACGTGAGGAACGCGGCGGCTCCGCCGATGTCCTCCGGCACGCCGAGCCGGCCCAGCGGGTAAGCTGCCGCGGCCTCCGCCTCACGGCCCTCGTAGAGCGCCTGCGCGAACTTGGTCTTCACCACCGCCGGGGCGATCGCGTTGACCCGCACGACCGGGGCGAACTCGTGCGCCAGCTGGAGGGTCAGGTTGACCATGGCCGCCTTGCTCATCCCGTAGGCACCGATGAACGGCGACGCGGAGACACCGGCGACGGAGGCGATGTTCACGATGGCGCCGCCGTTGTCCTTCTGCCAGGCCTTCCAGGTCTGCTGGGCGAACCCGAGCGCCGAGATCACGTTCGTCTCGTAGACCTTGCGAGCCACGCCGAGATCGAGCTCGGCCATGGGCCCGAAGACCGGGTTCGTACCGGCGTTGTTGACCAGGAAGTCGACCCGGCCGAACGCCTCCATGGCACGCTCGACGGCCGCTGCCTGATGCGCCTCGTCGTGCGCCTTGCCCGCGACACCGATCGCCCGGTCGGCGCCGAGCTTCTCGACGGCCTCCTTCAGGGCGTCCTCGCCGCGTCCCGTGATGACGACCCGGTCGCCCCGGGCGACGAACGCCTCGGCGACGCCGTAGCCGATGCCCCGGCTCGCGCCCGTGATGAGCGCGACCTTGCCACTGTCCTGCACAGCCATGGTGTCCGTTGCCCTTCGGGGGTCAGTTGAGCGGTCCGCCGGCGACGTACATGACCTGCCCGGACACGAAGCCCGCGGCGTCGCCTGTGAAGAAGGCGATCGCGTTGGCGATGTCCTCGGGGTGCCCCACGCGCTGGACGGGGATCTGCGTGGCGGCAGCGGCCTGGAACTCCTCGAAGCCCATGCCCACCCGGGCCGCGGTCTGCGCGGTCATCTCGGTGACGATGAAGCCCGGCGCCACGGCGTTGGCGGTGACACCGAACTTGCCGAGCTCCTTGGCGAGCGTCTTGGTGAAGCCCTGGAGACCGGCCTTGACCGCGGAGTAGTTGGCCTGGCCGCGGTTGCCCAGCGCCGACGAGGAGGACAGGGAGACGATGCGGCCGAACTTGGCCTCCACCATGTGCGCCTGGACGGCCTTCGCCATCAGGAACGCACCCTTGAGGTGAACGTTCATGACGAGGTCCCAGTCGGACTCGGTCATCTTGAAGAGCAGGTTGTCGCGGAGCACACCCGCGTTGTTCACCAGGATGGTCGGAGCGCCGAGCTCGGCGGCCACGCGCGCGACGGCGGCCTCCACCTGCGCACTGTCCGACACATCGCACCCGACGGCGAGGGCCTTGCCCCCGGCCGCGGTGATCTTCTCGACCGTGTCCTTGCACGCGGCCTCGTCGAGGTCGAGTACGGCGACGGCGCGGCCCTCGGCCGCCAGGCGTACGGCGGTGGCGGCGCCGATGCCCCGCGCCGCTCCCGTCACGATGGCGACGCGCTGCTCGGTGGTGGACATGCTTGGTTCTCCTCGCCCTTGGATCGCGGCTCAGCGGACGTCAGGAAGTTCCCGATAACTGAGCAACCGCTTAGTACCTTCAGCAGACGAGACGCTAGAAGCCCTGGCACCCGGTGTCAACGGCACACGGGGGCCCGGGCGCATGTCACACCGGACGGCGCTCCGGCCGGCTCTATCCCGGGCGGCGCCCGCCGGCCCGTTTCAGCGGACCAGCAGGTCGAGCAGCCGCTCTACCTCGGCCGCCGGGTCCGTGGTCAGACCGCTGTGCACGACACCCGGCTGAACGACCGTGGAGCGTGGCGCGATGAGCCAGCGGAAGCGCCGTCCAGCGTCGTCACCGGCGGCCTGGCCGGCGGCCCGGCCGCCGCCGCAGACCCCTTCCACCGCACGCAGGGCGGCTCGCACACCGATCACGTCTGCCCGCGGGTCCAACGCCTTGAGCTTGTTCTCGTCCAGGAGCGTCCGCGCCGCCACGAAGGACTTGGCTCGGCAGTACACCAGCACCCCCGCGTTGAAGCACTCGCCGCGCTCGACGCGCGGGACGACCCGCAGGACCGCGTACTCGAAGACATCGCGCTGACTCATCGGCCGCCGTCCTTGCTGCTTCGTCCTGCGGCCGCCTGTGCGTCGCGGTCCTTCTTGGTGGGATGCGGCCACGGGGTGGCGTGCTCGGTGAGCCAGCCCGGGGCCCGGGAGGGCTGCGTCGTGGTCGGCTCCCCGAGGGTGATCCGCTCGTGAATGCTGCCGGCGCGGGCCAGCAGGGGCTCCGCGTAGGCCCGCCGCAGCAGGTCCGTCGTCTCGAAGCCGGGCTCCCCGGCCAGCCATTCGCCGGGGACCTGGGCGATCACCTCGGTGAGCAGTTCCTCCGTGACGAGGGGCGCGAGTTCGGCGGCGGCCGCCGCGATGTCCGGGGCGAAGCCCGCCAGGACGTGGTCGGAGGCGTTGTACGGCTTGGCCGCCGATGCCTGAGCACCCGGCCAGTTGTGGTGCCAGATCATGGTGGCGCCGTGGTCGATGAGCCACACGTCGCCGTGCCAGACGAGCATGTTCGGGTTGCGCCACGAGCGGTCGACGTTGTTGATCAGCGCGTCGAACCAGACGATCCGTCCGGCTTCGACCGGGTCCACCTCGTAGGCGAGCGGGTCGAAACCCAGCGAGCCCGGGAGGTAGTCCATCCCGAGGTTGAGGCCGCCGCTGGCCTTGAGCAGCTCCTGCACCTCCTGGTCCGGCTCGGCGAGCCCGATGACGGGGTCGAGCTGGATGGTCACCAGTTCGGGCACCCGAAGTCCCAGCCTCCGGCCGAGCTCTCCGCAGATGACCTCGGCGACCAGGGTCTTGCGGCCCTGTCCCGCGCCGGTGAACTTCATGACGTACGTGCCCAGGTCGTCGGCCTCGACGATCCCGGGCAGGGATCCGCCCTCCCGCAGGGGTGTCACGTAGCGGGTCGCGGTGACTTCTGTCAGCATTTCCCCAGGTTATACGGCGCGGCTCCCTGAAGATCCACGGTCCGAGGTCCGCTGCCCGTGCGACGCCCGCGGATGCCCCCCCGGCACAGGTGCGGGAACATCCGTGGAGCCCCGAGAGCTGCCGTCAGGCGCTCAGCACCTCGAAAGCCGCCTCCGCAACGTCCGGCGGATCGCGGCCACGTCAGCGGACGTGACGAACCGGTCCGCGCGGTCGTCGAGAACCCCCTGCAGCCCCGGGACCCGGACCCGTGCGCGATTCGCCTTGTTGTTGTACGACGTCCTGGTTCCCAAGGCCGCGCAACTGGCCCGTACGGAAGGCACGGCAGCGCTTCAGCAACTGTTCGCGCGCTTCCCCGCCATCGACCTCGCCGTCCCCGAGGCCGAACTGCCCCGGCACGCGTCGTTCGTGGGGAACAGCGTGCGGGAACTGCCGGTACGCGTGCACGGCTGAGCCCGCGGGGTGCGACGACAGTCGCGCTGCCGGGCACCAGGACACCGCGGCTGGTCACAGTTCACTTCGCCTGACCGGGGGGAAGGAGTCGGTGCGAGCGTGAACGCCGGGCCGCGCCGGGCCGTATCCCCATGCGAAGTCTCGTACACCGAAGAAGGGAATGCCGGAATGAGCGCATCGCAGGAGCGTCAGGTCCACCTCGGGCGCCGTACCGTCGTGGCGGCGGTCGGTGCGGCGGGGGTGGCCGCCGCTCTCACCGCGTGCGGCGGCGCGAAGGACGGGGAGGGCTCGGACACGGTGGAGCCGGCCGGGAAGGGCGGCGGCGAGGTGCTCGCCAGGACCACCGACATACCCGAGGGCGGAGGAGCCCGACGGCTCCGCCGGAAGGCCGGCGCCGGCGCCGCTTCGCACGCCCGCGGCTTCGCACGCCCGCAGCGACGACGGCGGATGTTCCGGCGCGGATGTTCCGGCACGGGCGGAAGGCCCCCGCAGGCCTCCCCCGGCCGGAATCCGCGCCGCCCCCGGTGGGACCCGCGCCGTCCTCCGGACGGAACCCGCCACTCGGCCCGAGCCCGCGCCGCCGACGTACGACAGGGGCGCCGGCGGCCGCGCGAGCCATTACCCATTGCCCCTGGCGGGCACAGCCTTCATGCTTTCGGACATCCGGACGAACCCCGGCCGACGCAGGAGGGTCCCCCCATGTCCGTCACCCAGCGCCGCGGCCGCCGGATCATGATGACCGGTGCCGAACGGGACGCCTACCTGGCCGGGCAGCGCACCTGCCGGGTGGCCACGGTCTCCGCGGAAGGACGGCCCCACATCAGCGCGCTGTGGTTCGTGTGGGACGGCACGTCGCTGTGGCTGTACTCCCTCACGCGCAGCCTGCGCTGGGCACACCTACGGCAGAACCCCGGCATCGCCGTCGTGGTCGACGACGGCGTGGAGTACGGCGAACTGCGGGGCGTGGAGCTGTCCGGCCAGGCGGAGTTCGTCGGCGAGGTGCCGCGCACGGGTGAGGAGCACGCCGAACTCGACTCGCCGGAGCGACTGTTCGCCGCGAAGTACTTCGACATGGACACCCTGCCGCACGACTCCCGGCACGCCTGGATCCGGCTCACTCCAAAAGCCGTCACCTCATGGGACTTCCGCAAGCTGACCAGCCCCTGATTCCGTCACTGCGGCCGATGATCACTACCGCAGGGTGACGGGGCGCTCAGCCCATCGGCTCGTGCAGGGACCGCCCAGCCGCGCGCAGCGCGTCGACGGCGGCCCTGATCGACGGTCTCCGGTCCGCGTCCGTGCGCCATACGGCGTGGACATGGCGGCGCATGGTCTGACGCACCGGCACCAGCCGGACACCCTCGGGTACCGGCCCCCGCCCCAGGCGGGGTGCTACACAGACACCGAACCCAGCTGCGACCAGGGCGAGTTGTGTGTGGTGCTCACCCGCGAGATGTGCGATGCGAGGCTCGATCCCCTTGGACCTCAGGGTGAACATCAGCCATTCGTAACAGAATTCGCCCTCGGGCCAGGACACCCACTCGTCGTCGGCGAAGTCTTCCAGGCCGACCTCCGTCCGGTCTGCCAGCCGATGACCGGACGGCATGGCGATGTCCGGTGCGTCGTCGAGGAGTCCGGCCCTGGCGAGGCCGCCGGGGACCGGTAGTCGCTTGTTGCTCCAGTCGAGGACGACGGCGAGGTCCGCGTCGCCCCGGAGTACGGCGCGGATTCCGCTCTCGGGTTCCATCTCCGCCGTACGCACCCCCAGTTCGGGGTGCTGCTCCCGAAGGGCCGTAAGGGCTGCCGGAAACAGCCCGCGCGCGGCAGTCGGGAAGGCCGCGAGCCTGACCTCGCCCACCACCTGGCCGCGCTGGGCCTCGATGTCGGACTGGGCGATCTCGACCTGGGAGAGGATCTTCGCGGCGTGGTCCGCGAGCAGGCGACCGGCATCCGTGAGCCGGATTCCACGGCCGTTCTTGGCCAGCAGTTGCTGGCCGACCTCGCGTTCGAGCTTGGCCATCTGCTGGGAGACAGCTGAAGTGGTGACGTGGAGACTGTCGGCGGCACCGCTCACCGAGCCGTGACGGGCGAGGGCATCCAGGGTGCGCAGCCGCTCCAGGTTCAACATGTAAGCGATCCTACGGGATAGGCCCAATGAAGTCTCACTTGTCCTACGTGGTTCCGCCGGTCATGGTTACTCCATGAGCGCTCCCTCCGCACCGGGAATCCGGCAGGCCCCCGGCACACCGCCCGCCACCTCCACCCCTCATCCCCGGACGCCGGGACGTGCCCTGGACTGGCGTGTCCGCTTCACAGGTCTGTCGCTGATCTGGGGATTCAGCTTCCTGCTGATCAAAGTCGGCACCGACGGCTACGCCCCCTTCCAGGTGACGTCCGGCCGCCTGCTGTTCGGCACGCTGGTGCTCGTCGCCGCCATGGCCGTGCGTCGCGAGCGGTTGCCACGCTCCGGCCGGACCTGGGCGCATCTGTTCGTCGCGGCGTTCTTCCTCAACGCGCTGCCCTTCTCGCTCTTCGCGTACGCGGAGCTGACCATCCCGTCCACGCTCGCCGGGATCTGCAACGCGACCTCTCCCCTGTGGGGCATGGCGCTGTCGGTCGTCGCCCTGTCCCAGGACCGGCCGACGCGCCGCCGCGTCGCCGGGCTCGGCCTCGGCTTCATCGGCGTACTCACCGTGCTGGGCGCGTGGCAGGGATTCACCGGGCTGGATCTCACGGGTACGGCGATGGCCCTGCTCGCCTCCCTCAGCTACCCGATCGGCTGGATCTACGTCCGCCGCACCCTGGCGGGCACCGGCGCGTCCACGCTTGCGCTCACCGGAAGCCAGCTCCTCGTCGCCACCCTGCTACTGGCCTTGGTGACACCGCTGTTCACGTCGATGCCGACTCACTTCCCGCTCGCGCCGACGCTCGCGGTGATCGCGCTCGGCGCCCTCGGGACGGGCCTCGCGGTCCTTCTCCAGTACGGGCTCGTCGAGGAGGTCGGCCCGACGACGGCGCAGATGGTGACCTACTTCATCCCTGTCATCGCCACCACGGCCGGGGTGGCACTGCTCGGCGAGGAGCTGAACTGGAACACCCCGGTCGGCGCGCTGGTTGTCCTCGCCGGTGCCGCCCTCACCCAGAGCAGGGTCCGCGGCTCGACGGCCACGTCCGGCGGGACCACCGGCACCGGTACACGACGAGGCAGGCTCAGCCGTAGCTGACCGGCCGAGCGGGACGCGCCGCCGCCGCTACCGCGTCCGCCAGCGGTTCGATGTCGGCGGCGGACAGCGGCGACACGGTCAGCCGCACTCCCGGCGGGGAAGCGATCCGGAAGCGGGCTCCGGGGGCGACCGCCCAGCCGGCGTGCAGCATCCTGGTCACCGCTCCGGTCTCGTCGCTCACAGGCACCCACACATTCATCCCGGTCCGCCCGTACGCCGGCACCCCCCGCTCGCCCAGCGCCCGGATCAGCGCGTCCCGCCGCTGCGCGTAGGACCTGGCGACCTCCACCGGATCGACGGCGCCGGACGCCCATAGGTGATGCACGGTCCGCTGCAGCAGACCGCTCACCCAGCCGGCCCCCAGATTCTGACGTCCTGTCACCCGATCGACCGTCAACGCGTCGCCGGTGAGCACGGCAAGCCGCAGATCGGGGCCGTACGCCTTGGAGGCGGACCGGACGAAGGCCCAGCGCTCCGTGACACCGGCGAGCGGGTGCAGCGGAAGGTCGACGATCGCGTGGCCGTGGTCGTCCTCGATCAGGAGCACCGCGGGGTGCTGGGCGAGAACGGCCCGCAACGCGGCCGCCCTCGTGTCACTCACCGTGGCGCCGGTCGGGTTCTGCGCCCTGTCGGTGACCACCAGAGCCCTGGCACCCGATCTCAGCACCCGCTCCACATCACCGGGCAGCGGCCCTTCGCCGTCCAGTGCCACCGGGACGGGGTGCATACCGAGCGCCGGGATGAGATCCAGCAGGGCGCCCCATCCCGGATCCTCGACGGCCACCGGGTCACCGGGCTTGAGGTGCGCCGTCAGCACACGTTCGATCGCGTCGAGCGACCCTGAGGCGAGCGCCACCGGCCCGGCCGGGACGCCGTCGGCATCAAGACCGGCCCGTACGAGGCTGGCGAGTTCAGGGAGCACGGGGGCATCCCCGTAGAGGCCGGGCCTGTCCGCGTACGCCTTCGAGGCCGCGGCCAGTGCGGGCCCGAGGTCCGGCAGCATCGCCGGGTCCGGATTACCGTCGCCCAGCTCGCGCACACCGGGGGGCGCTTCCACCCGGAGGGAACCGCGCGCCGTGCTGGCAGGACGCTGCCGCACCCTGCTCCCCCGCCTGCCCGCCGTCTCGATGACTCCGCGCTCCCGCAGCACGCGGTACGCGGCAGCCACCGTATTGGGATTGACCCCGAGTTCCTGCGCCAGCGCCCGCATGGGCGGGAGCACATGACCGGGCGCGAGGTCGCCCGAAGCCACCCCTCTCTCCACACTCGCGGAAATGTCCGATGCACCCCGGCCACTGATCCGATACTCTCCTAGCACAAACATTACTATGCACTAGTGCAATGGAGTAGGCAAATGCCCGAAACCCCTCCGCCCGCCGGCACCGGAGCCGCCTCCTACGAACCGACGGAGCGCACGGTGCCGAGCCGCTCCAGGCAGCGCGCCTCGTACGACAAGGAGACCGTCCACTCGATACTCGACGCGGCCTACCTGTGCCATCTGGGCTTCGTCCGCGACGAGGCGCCGGTGGTGCTGCCCACACTGTTCGGCCGGATCGGCGAGCGGCTGTACGTCCACGGCTCGACCGGGTCACGCCCGCTCCGAGAGGCCGGCGCGGCCGACCCCGGCCTCTCCGTCTGCCTGACGGTCACACATGTCGACGGCCTCGTGCTGGCCCGTTCCGCCTTCCACCACTCGATGAACTACCGCTCAGTGGTGGTGCACGGAATCGCCCGCGCGGTGACGGATCCACAGGAGCGCCGCGTCGCGCTCGACGCCATCGTCGACCAGGCCGTGCCCGGCAGGTCGAAGGACTCGCGGCCTGCGGACGCGAAGGAACTCGCGGCGACCGCGGTGATCCGCCTCGACCTCGACGAGGTATCCGCGAAGATCCGCACGGGCGGCCCGGACGACGAGCCGGAGGACCTCTCCCTCCCGTACTGGGCGGGCGTCGTCCCGGTGGCCCGGGCCTATGGGACGCCGGTGCCGTCCGACGACCTGGACCCCGCGGTCCAGGTGCCGGGCTACCTCCGCGCGCTCTGAGTCGTCGTCAACAGCACTCGGATCGCGGCGGCGCAGCGCCGGCCGGCTCCCGGGCCCCCACCGCCTCGGCGCTCAGCAGACTCGGCCCCGACGCGACGGGCCCCGTCGGCGGCTTGGGCGCGGACGACTGGGCGATGAACGCCCCGATCAGGACCACTGCGCCGCCCGCCAACTGCGGCGCGGAGAGGTGTTCGCCCAGCAGCACCCAGGCGAGCACTGTGGCGATGACCGCCTCCAGGCACGCGACGACCCCTGCCACCTGGGGCGAGAGCAGCCGCACCGACACGACACCTGTGACATAGGCCAGCACCGTCGCGAGCAGCACGATCCATCCGAGCAGGACCACTGCCGGGACGCCGCGCCCGTCCATGACCGCGTCGCCGCCGAGCACCGCCCAGTCCATGCCCCACGGCCTGGCGACGGCCGTCAGCACGACGGCTCCCACCAGCAGCCCGTATGCGATGACCCCGAAGGGTTGCGGAGGTTCGGCATCCCCTCTGTCCCCGTGCCCCGCGCCCTGATCCGACAGCACGAAGTAGCCCACCTGACAGCAGGCCGCACCGAGCGCGAACAGCAGTCCCACCGCGTCGAAACTCAGCCCGGACCACACCTCGACGACACACGCGAGCCCGCCGACCGCGAGCACCACACCCGCGGCGGCGGCCCGTGTGACGGGCCTGCGCTGCACGAAGCGCACCCAGCCGAGGACGAGTGCCGGGGCCAGGTATTCGACGAGCAGTGCCACCCCGACCGGGATGCGGGAGATCGCCGCGAAATAGCAAGCTTGTACACCGGCGACGGCGAACAGCCCGAAACCCGCCAGCAGGGCGGGCCGCTCGCGCACCAGATTCCGATGCCGCCAGGCGACGGGCAGCATGACGAGAGCCGCGCCCGTCACCCTCAGCCACACCACGTGCAACGGGTCGAGTCCCGCCTCGATCAGCGGTTTGGCCGCCACCCCTGAACCACCGAACGCGAGAGCCGAGACCAGGGCCAGGCCCAGTCCGGCACTTCTCCCCTGAGACGCATGCATCGGCACATCATGGCAGCAGCGGTCAGCAGCGTCACCCCCGATGCACCTGACCTCTACGCACTCTCACCGTGGCGGCTCCCCCGCGACCAGCCGGTCCTCGGTGCGGGCGGCAAGCCGCGCGACCACGACCCCGGCCCGCTCCAGCACCTCGACAGCCCGGCAGCGGGGATCCGCGAGCAGCGCGGCCAGCAGATCCAGCCCGCCGGCGTGGGCCTGTCCGCGCCGGGCCGCCCGGTCCAGCGCCGCCGCCGCCGGGGGCGACCAGCCTTCACCGCCGGGTTCCCGTACGACCGGCACCGCGCCCGAATCCTCCCGCGCAGCCTGCCACCGGAGTCCGTAGCCGATGCTGCGCTGCACGAGATAGCCGAGCACCCTGGCCAGCTGAGGCGCTCCGTCGAACACTTCCCGGACCGCGGTGTCCGACTCGACGAGCGAGTGCAGGAGATGGGCCGTGTCGACGTGGCGGTCGCCGTCGCGCAGCGCACGCCGTCGCGCGCCGCTCGCCACCACCGTCATGGCGGGGCTCAGCGCAGCATCGGGGCGCGGATGGTTCGGCGGGATCTGCTCGGGGGTACCTCGTGTCCGGAACTGCACCACTCCACCTCACCAGCCAGGCGAGCGAAAACATCCCCGGTACGGCCCATCCGGCATCCCGCAGAAGGCGGGGTCCGCCAGGGGTTCCTCATCCTTCTGGATGAGATCACGCCATCACGGAGTGCATTTCCAGTCGCCCGGCGCACCGACGCAAAAGGGCCCCGCGGACGGGGCCCCTCTCAGGCATGCTGCGAGCCGCACGGCTCAGTCCTCGTCGGCGAGGATCAGGTACAGCTTCTTCCGGGCGTCGCCGATCACCGTCAACGCCTTCTGCCGCTGGTCGGCGGTTCCGGTCTTCCAGACCTGGCCGAACGCCTCCATCAGCCCGAAGCCTGCTTGCCGGATCTCGTTCACGCCCTCCCAGTCGACTCCGCGCCCGGCTTCCTCCCAGGGTGCGTCGGGGCCGGACTCGGCCTCCGTGCGACCCGCCTCGGTCAGGGTGAACAACTTCTTGCCACCCTCGCTCGCACTGACGATCAGACCCTCGTCCTCAAGCAGTTGGAGCGTGGGGTACACAGAGCCGGGACTGGGCCGCCAGGCCCCTCCACTGCGCTCGCCGATCTCCTGGATCATTTCGTACCCGTGCATCGAGCGGTCCTTGAGCAGCGTCAGGATCGACGCGCGTACGTCACCACGCCTGGCCCTTCCCCGGCCGCCTCCCCGGCCACGCCCGCCGCCACCGAAGGGGGGGCCGAAGGGCCCGAAGGCGGGGCGGCCGCCGTCGAAGTCTCCCCCGCCGGCGCCCCGGCGCCCGGGGCCACATCCGTGTTCGTGTCCATGTGAACGCATGACTGCGCTCCTCTCCTGTGCGTTGTCTTGTCACGCGACTTTGTCATTGATCTGTCGCGATGCCTCAACGATATATCGGAAACTATCGCCTGACAAGACCATCACCTCGACCCCCCACAGTGACCGCAAGTCGACGTGCTGACCCGGAGGCGGAGGCCACCCGTCGGCCCGGACACCGCTGTCCGGGCCGGGGAGGCGGTCTTCGTGGACACGGTCCGGACATCCCGCCGGGCCAGGAGAGTCCGGATGCCCCGCCGGGCCCGGACGAGCCGCACATCCGGGATTGGCCTTGGACCGCACGGAGCCGTCACACCTACTGTCGGCGGCATGAAGATCCGTATCGTCGACGCCTTCACCGACCGCCCCTTCGCCGGCAACCCCGCCGGGGTCCTCCTCCTGGAAGCGGGCCCGTTCCCCGAGTCGGCCCGCCTCCAGCTGGTCGCCCGTGAACTCAACCTCTCGGAGACCGCCTTCGCCCATCCGCTGCCACCGGGCGGTGACGCCGACTGGGCGCTGCGCTGGTTCACCCCGGCCACCGAGGTCGATCTGTGCGGACACGCGACACTCGCCGCAGCCCACATCCTGCACACCACGGGTACCGCGAGCGGCACCGTCAGGTTCGCCAGCCGTTCCGGCATCCTTCGCACCGTCGCGCACGAGGACGGCTCCCTCACGCTGGACTTCCCCACGGCGCCCCTGACGCCCGTCCCCGCACCCTCCGGCCTCGCGGAAGCGCTCGGCGCGTCGCCCCTCTCCGTGCATGACACAGGGGACCACGTCGGCGACCTCCTGGTGGAACTGCGCGACGAGGAGACCGTGCGCGCGCTGCGGCCGGACTTCGCCTTCCTGGCCGCGTGTTCCCGTCGAGGAGTCATCGCCACCGCGGCGGCCGGAGACCCTGCGGGGGCGTACGACTTCGTGTCCCGCGGCTTCTTCCCGCGGGTAGGCATCGACGAGGACCCGGTGACCGGCAGCGCGCACACCGCCCTCGCACCCTTCTGGTCCGCCAGGCTCGGCCGCGACGACCTCACCGGCCTCCAGGCGTCGGCCCGCTCCGGGCTGGTGCGCACCTCATTGCGGGGCGCACGCACACTACTGACCGGCAGCGCCGTGACGGTCGTCGACGGGGAACTGCTCACCGCGCTCTGACTTGGACGGAGCCGGACCGCACCTCACGGGGTGGGCAGCCAGCCCACCTTGCCGGCGAGCAGCGCATATCCGACGAACGCCCCGATGTCGAGCAGCGCGTGCGCGACGACCAGCGGCCCGACCCGCCCCCAGCGCCTGTAGAGCAGCACGAAGACCACGCCCATGACCACGTTGCCGATGAACCCGCCGATCCCCTGGTACAGGTGGTACGAGCCGCGGAGCACGGAGCTCGCCACCAGGGCGGCCATCGGCGTCCATCCCAGCTGCCCGAGCCTGCGCAGGAGGTAGCCGACGACGATGACTTCCTCGACGAGGGAGTTCTGCACGGCGGAGAGGACCAGTACGGGGAACTTCCACCAGACCTCGGGCAGCGACTCCGGGACCACCGTCAGGTTGAACCCCCCGGCGCGGGCCGCCAGATAGAACCCCAGCCCGGCGCTGCCGATGGCGGCCGCGACCAGGGTGCCCCGGCCGAGATCCTGCCGGGGCCGGGTGCGGTCCAGTCCGAGGGTCCGCAGACCGGCCCCCTCGCGCAGGAGGAGATGGGCCACCAGGGCGACAGGTACCAGCGCGGTCGCGATGCCGAACAGCTGCCACGCGAGATCGAGCCATGGGCGTCCCGGGGCGTACGACCCGTTCAGCGTCGCGGCCTGGTCCTTGAGGCCCCCGGGCTTCGTCAGCGACCCGACAAAGCTGATCAGTGCGGAGACGCCGCTGGCCCCGAGCGAGAGGGCCAGCACCAGCAGGGTCTCCGACCTCAGGATCCGCGGGGACGCCTCCTCCCGGGGAATGGTTGCAGTCACGCGACCCGCCTTACCTGTACGCCTGCCGTCGGTTGTGCGTCCTAGCTTGCACGACGGCGCGGCGGTGGCGGGACACCGGGCGGCCCGCCGGCTCAGGGGGCGGGAAAGCCGACGGGCCAGGTGTGGACCGGTTCGCCGACCTGCATCAGCTCGCCGTAGCGCCGGGTCATGGCCGCAAGAGCACCCTCCCGTTCGAGACCGGCGTCCAGCGCGCGGTGGTAGGTGTCGACCTGCCACGAGGCACCGTTCACGCGGAGCCGGCAGCGCTCCTCGATGACGCCCAGGTAGCGGTCCCGGTCAGCGGGCTCGATGTTCCAGGCGTCCAGCCCCGCAGCCGCGAGCGGCAGGAGTTCGTCCCGTACGAGCTTGACGGCGGGCACCTTCGCCACGCCTCCCGAGCGGCCGGGGCGGGGCCAGAGCAGTTCGGCGTCGATGCCGTGGCGGCAGGCGGCGTCGAAGTTCTCCGCCGCCGCCTCGAAGGGCAGCCTGGTCCACACGGGCCGGGGCTCGTCGGCGAGCGCGCGCACCAGTCCGTAGTAGAAGGCGGCGTTGGCGATGACGTCGGTGACGGTCGGCCCCGCGGGCAGCACCCGGTTCTCGACCCTCAGATGCGGGACGCCGTCGGCCACTCCGTACACCGGCCGGTTCCACCGGTAGACCGTGCCGTTGTGCAGGACGAGTTCGCCCAGGGCCGGCACCCCGCCCTCGTCGAGGACCCGCAGCGGCTCCTCGTCGTCGCAGATCGGCAGCAGGGGCGGGTAGTAGCGCACATTCTCCTGGAAGAGCTCGTACGCCGAGTCGATCCAGCGCTCGCCGAACCAGGTACGAGGCCGTACCCCCTGGTTCCTGAGCTCGGGCGGGCGCACGTCCGTGGCCTGCTGGAAGAGCGGTGGCCTCGACTCACGCCACAGTTCCTTGCCGAACAGGAACGGGGAGTTGGCACCGAGGGCGATCTGCACGGACGCGACGGCCTGCGCTGCGTTCCAGACGTCGGAGAAGCGGTCCGGTGTCACCTGCAGGTGCAACTGCACCGATGTGCAGGCTGATTCGGGGGCGATCGAAGCGGAGGTGGAGACCAGTCGTTCGACGCCCTCGATATCGAGGACGAATTCCTCGCCGCGGGCCGCCGCCATTTGATCGTTGAGCAGGGTGTAGCGATCGACGTCCGAGAGGTTCGCGGACACCACGTCCTCGCGTCCGAGTGTCGGCAGGATGCCGATCATCACGATCCCTGCGTCGACCTCGGCGGCCTTCCGATGGGCATATGCGAGTCCGGTGCGCAGCTCCTCGGCCAGCTGATCGAATACCCGGCCGCTCAGCCGGTGCGGAAGAATGTTCACCTCCAGATTGAACATCCCCAGTTCCGTCTGGAAATCCCGGCTGGCGATGCGCTGGAGCACCTCAGCATTCCGCATCCTCGGCATGCCGTCCGAACCCGCGAGATTCAGCTCGATCTCCAGCCCCATGAGATTCCTGGGCCGGTCGAACCTCCGCTCCGACAGGAGCCTCTCCAGCCCGCTCAGGCACTGGGTGAGCTTCTCGCGGTACGCCTGCCGATCGGACGGGGCGAAGGCACCCGCCACGATCTTCTCCCCCATCGAAGGGTCCCTCCTCGAGTGGGCGGCCCACGGCACAGGCCGCTCGTATCACGATCGATAATGCCCCGCCGAGATGATCCGTAACGCCCCCGCCGCCCGCGGACTCCCAGTAGTGTGAGGACTGAGACCGGAGGCACATTCCGTCGGCATGCGGCATATGCAGTTTGCACTGTTGCACCACGGGTGGAAACGCCGACGGGTTTCAGCCTACCGCCGCGGAGGGAAAATACCTGGCGGTAGACGTCCGGACCGGACTGAATCCACAGGAACTCCGCAATTCAAAGGCTCGAATCCGCCTTGCGTGCAATACGCGGGAAGGCTAGCCGAAACATCGTGTGAACATTTGTCGTATAAACTCTGCGAACGAGGCAGAGAGTTGACGCATCGGCCAGTCCGCCCGTCACCGGCCTTCCTCTGGCCCCGTTGCACGCCGACAGCGCCGTCTGCACCCGCCCACGCACCACCGTGTCTCCGAAGTGAGAGGCGACCCACTATGCCGCTGCATGTTTCACCGGCTCCCGCGCCCGCACTGCGCAGCGTTCTCGCGGCACTCGGTTCTCCCACCGCCGTCCGCGAGGCCCATACGCCCGCTCTCCGGTCCGTCCAGGGATCACTGAGCCCCGAACTCCCGCTCCCCGTCCACGTGCTGGACCGGGTCGTGCCGCACGAGGCAGCACCCCTCACCCGCCTCGCGGGCTGGCGGTTCCTCATCCGGAGCAAGGAACGCGCCGTCGCCGCCGCGGACATCTTGCTGACCGCCGACGGCTGGACCTTCTCCCACTTCTTCGAGGGCCCGTACATCGTCTCCACCGAAATCGCCGTACGGCAGGCCGAGTCGGCGACGACGCACTACCAGCCGCGGCTGCTCTCGATTCCCGAGCTGTACATGCTCACGCTGTGGCTGCACCGCGACACCGAGGACGACGCCGGCGCCGGCGCGCTCGCACCGAACGACGTGCTGGTGCCCCTCGCTCCCGCGCCTCCCGGCATCACGCCGCACCGTCCGCACCGGGTCGCGGACCTGCTGCCGGTCATGACACTGCGTGTCACCCCGGCTCCGCTACCCGGTCTCCTCGGCACGCCCGCCTGATCCTCGGCGTCACGTGCCCCCGCCGAACAGTTCGGCGGGGGCACACGTGTACCCGGCCGGACTAGTCCGGCCGGGTCACCCTGAACCATCCGAACGGACAGTGGAGTTGGATTGAACCGTCCGGCCGGGTGATGCGTCATGGGAGGAGAACAGCAGCTGCAGCGAAATCCCTGCGGATCGACGCCCGTAGGGCAACACTGGGAACGGACCGACTTGATACGGGGGCGGCCATGAACACCTCGTCCAGCCGCAGGACACTCGAATCGACGCAGCGAAAGAACCCATCCATGTGCCAGCACCAGCCACCCTGCCCGACCGCCGACTCCAACGACCGGGAGGCCGCGCGCCTCATGGCCCACCACCCGGAACAGGGCTGGAGCCTGCTGTGCAACGGCGTCCTGCTCTTCGAGGACACCGGCGAGCTGCTCCCGGACGGCCAGATCATCGCGCCCCACCGGCCCCTGAAGAGCGGTCAGGTGGTGAAGGCCGCCTGACCGCGGCCGGGAACACAGGGGGCCGGCCCGGAGAACTCTCCGAACCGGCCCCGACGCGCGTCCGAGTGCCTACTGGTCGTACTCGTCCAGGGGCGGGCAGGAACAGACCAGGTTGCGGTCACCGAACGCACCGTCGATCCGGCGCACCGGCGGCCAGTACTTGTCCGAGGGCGTGACACCGGCCGGGAAGACAGCCTCTTCGCGGCTGTAGGCGTGCGTCCACTCCCCGCCGAGCGCGGCCGCGGTGTGCGGGGCGTTGCTCAGCGGGTTGTCATCGCCGGTCCAGGTGCCGTCGGCGACCTTCTCGATCTCGCCGCGGATGGCGATCATCGTGTCGCAGAACCGGTCGAGCTCCGCGAGGTCCTCGCTCTCGGTGGGCTCGATCATCAGCGTGCCGGCCACCGGGAACGACATGGTCGGCGAGTGGAAGCCGTAGTCGATCAGCCGCTTCGCCACGTCGTCGATGCTGACACCGGTCGCCTTGGAGATGGGCCGCAGGTCGACGATGCACTCGTGCGCGACCAGGCCGGCCGGGCCGTTGTACAGGATCGGGAAGTGCGGTTCCAGCCGCTTGGCGATGTAGTTGGCCGCGAGTACGGCCACCTGCGTCGCCCGCTTCAGCCCCTCGCCCCCCATGAGGCGCACGTACGCCCACGAGATGGGCAGGATGCCGGCCGAGCCCCACGGGGCCGCCGAGATCGGTCCGACACCCGTCTCCGGGCCCGCGGCGGGCTGCAGCGGGTGGTTGGGGAGGTAGGGCGCCAGGTGGGCGCGCACACCGACCGGGCCGACGCCCGGGCCGCCGCCGCCGTGCGGGATGCAGAACGTCTTGTGCAGGTTGAGGTGCGACACGTCACCGCCGAAGTGGCCGGGCTTGGCGAGACCGACCAGCGCGTTGAGGTTGGCGCCGTCCACGTAGACCTGGCCGCCGGCGTCGTGCACCTCGCCGCAGATGTCAGCGACGTGCTCCTCGAAGACCCCGTGCGTGGAGGGGTAGGTGATCATGAGGACGGCGAGTTCGTCGCGGTGCTTCGCGATCTTGTCGCGGAGGTCCGCGATGTCGACCTCGCCGTCGTCGGCGGTCTTGACCACGACGACCTTCATGCCGGCCATCACGGCGCTCGCCGCGTTGGTGCCGTGCGCCGAGGACGGGATCAGGCAGACCGTACGACCGTGGTCCCCGTTGGCGCGGTGGTAAGCGCGCACGGCCAGGAGACCGGCGAACTCGCCCTGCGAGCCGGCGTTCGGCTGGATCGAGACGGCGTCGTAGCCGGTGACCTCGGCAAGGCGCTCCTCGAGCTCACGGATGAGGGTGAGGAAGCCCTGCGCCTGCTCGGCCGGCGCGAACGGGTGCAGCGCACCGAACTCGGGCCAGGTGATCGACTCCATCTCGGCGGTGGCGTTGAGCTTCATGGTGCAGGAGCCGAGCGGGATCATGCCGCGGTCCAGAGCGTAGTCCCGGTCGGCGAGCTTGCGCAGGTAGCGCAGCATCGCCGTCTCGGAGCGGTGCTGGTGGAAGACTGGGTGGGTGAGGACGGCGTCGGTGCGCAGCCGGTCCTCGGGGAGAGCGTCGGGCGTCGAGCCGTCCAGCGCCTCGATGTCCCCTTCCGCCCCGAAGGCCGCCCAGACCGCGGAGATCGCGCTGCGCGTGGTGGTCTCGTCGCAGGCGACGGAGACGTGGTCGCCGTCGACGAGGCGCAGGTTCACCCCGCGCCCGCGCGCGGCGGTGACCACGTCGGCCGCCGCGCCGGGGACGCGGACGGTGAGGGTGTCGAAGTACGCGTCGTGCACGACGTCGATCCCTGAGGCACGCAGTCCGCCGGCCAGGATGGCGGCGAAGCGGTGCGTGCGCCGCGCGATCGTGCGCAGGCCGTCGGGACCGTGGTAGACGGCGTACATGCCGGCCATGACCGCGAGCAGCACCTGGGCGGTGCAGATGTTGCTGGTGGCCTTCTCACGGCGGATGTGCTGCTCACGCGTCTGCAGGGCCAGGCGGTAGGCCTTGTTGCCGTCAGCGTCGACGGAGACGCCGACGAGGCGGCCGGGGAGGCTGCGGGCGAACTTCTCGCGTACGGCCATGAAGCCCGCGTGCGGTCCGCCGAAGCCCATGGGGACTCCGAAGCGCTGCGTGGTGCCCACCGCGATGTCCGCGCCGAGCTCACCGGGCGAGGTGAGCAGGGTCAGCGCCAGCAGGTCCGCGGCGACGGAGACGATCGCCCCGAGCTCGTGCGCCTGGTCGATGACCGGCTTGATGTCGCGCACCGCACCGGACGCGCCCGGGTACTGGAGGAGCACACCGAACACGCCCCGCTCGGCGATCTCGGCCGGGATACCGTCAGAGAGGTCGGCGACGACCACCTCGACGCCGGTCGGCTCGGCGCGGGTCTCGATCACGGCGACGGTCTGCGGCAGGGTGTCGGCGTCGACCAGGAAGACGCCGTCCTTCACCTTGCCGACGCGCCGCGCCAGTGCCATCGCTTCCGCGGCGGCCGTGCCCTCGTCCAGGAGCGAGGCACCCGAGGTCGGGAGCCCCGTCAGGTCGGCGACCATCGTCTGGAAGTTCAGCAGGGCTTCCAGGCGGCCCTGGGAGATCTCCGGCTGATACGGCGTGTAGGCCGTGTACCAGGCAGGGTTCTCCATGACGTTCCGCAGGATGACCGGCGGGGTGAACGTGCCGTAGTAGCCGAGCCCGATCATCGGGGTGAGCACCTGGTTACGGTCCGCGAGACTCCGCAGCTCGGCCAGGACCTCGGCCTCGGTGCGCGCCGCGGGAAGGTCGAGCGCCTCGGCGCTCCGGATCACGTCGGGCACCGCGGCGGCGGTCAGCTCGTCGAGGGAGCCGTAGCCGACCTGGGCCAGCATCTTCGCCTGGGCCTCGGCATCGGGCCCGATGTGGCGCTGCTCGAAGGGGATGCCCTGCTCCAGCTGGGAGAGCGGAGTGCGACGGGGGGTCATGATGGAGGCCTCCTGGTCTGTCACGACCTGCGAGGGGCGCCACGGCGTGGCTGCCCGTACGGCCTCCCCCTCTGTCATCTCGACCTGAGAGCTTCACCGGCACGCCCTGCGGCACACCGGCTTTCACCGTCGGTGAGGGCGGTGCCCGCCGCGGCTGGTGCCGCATGGACTCCGTCCTGCTTTCCAGAGTGGCCTTGTCCGTGCGGTACGGGGGCCTGAGAGATTCCGGGGAGGAGTTGCTCCTTCGGCGCCTCCGGATCGCTCCGAAGGACTCTCCCGCGCGGGGTCAGCAGCCGTGTTCCAGCCTACCAGCGGGCCGGGCGATGCCCGTCTCGAGTGGCCGACGGCCCGGATCTGGCCTTTTGTAGTGCCTGTGGAGCAGTCGCGACCACCCTGACGCAGTTGCGAGCAGTGGGAGGCACCGTGCAGACCGACATCGATCCGCGCAGCCTGATCGGCCGCAAGGCCTTCGACCGCCTAGGTGCCAAGATCGGAACCGTGGACGAGGTCTATCTCGACGACGCGACGGGTGTGCCCGAATGGGCCGCGGTACGCACCGGCCTGTTCACCCGGGACGCGTTCGTCCCGCTGGAGCCGAGCGAACTCGTCGACGGCTCGCTGGTGATCCCCTTCGACCGGGCGCTGATCAAGGATGCGCCGGACTTCGGGGTGGGCCGCCACCTCTCACCCGAGCAGGAGCTGCAGCTCTACCGCCACTACGGGCTGGACTCCGCCGCGCCCGGCTCGCCCGCCCCTGACAGGGACTTCGGAAGGCTGGCCGGCCACGAGGAGTAGTCCACCGGATCCCGCACGAGGGGAAGGGGATCAGCCGGCTGGAGCTCCGGGTCGTCGACCCGGAACGTGCGCACCCTTCCCGGCGCCGTCCACGGTTCCTCGAACCGCACGGTGACCCTGCCGACACCGCTGCCCTGCACCCAGCCGTGCCCGTGCACCTCGTGCCGTACGTCGTGTCCGGCGGGCCAGCGGCGGGCGGAGAGCAGCACGGCGCCCTCCAGAGCCTCCTCCTCGCCGGTGGCAGCGGGTTCGGCCGGGACGGCGTCGGCCGCTGCGGACACCCCGGCCTGCTCAGCCTCAGCCGCCTGCGCGAACAGGTCCTCCTGCGTGAAGTCGGCGAGCCCCGTGACTCCGACCCCGAGCAGCCGCACGCCGCCGGTGGTGTCCACGGCCTCCAGGAGCCTGGCGGCGGCCTCCCTTACCACCCCGGGGTCGTCGGTGGGGCCCCGCAGGGTCTCGGACCTGGTGAGCGTCGAGAAGTCGTAGCGGCGCACCTTGAGCACAACCGTCCGGCCGGACCGCCCGGCGCCGCGCAGCCGCCGCACACAGCGGTCCGCGAGGCGTTCCACCTCGGTCCTGACCCGGACGCGGTCGTGCAGGTCGACGTCGAAGGTGTCCTCGACCGAGACCGACTTCGCGTCGCGCTCCGCGATGACGGGACGGTCGTCGAAGCCCCGGGCCATGCGGTGGAGCGCGACCCCGTGCGCCTTGCCCAGCAGGCGCACGAGCTCCGCCTCACCGGCCTCCGCGAGGTCCTGGACCACGGTCATCCCGGCTCGCCGGAGATGGTCACCGGTGGCAGGTCCCACACCGGGAAGGATCCGCACGGACTTCGGCGCGAGGAGCTCTCGCTCGGTGCCCGGCTCGATCAGCATCAGCCCGTCGGGCTTCGCCTCCTCCGAGGCGATCTTGGCCAGCATCTTCGACCCGGCCAGGCCGACGGATCCGCTGAGTCCCGTGACCGCCCTGATCACCGTGCGCAACTGCAGGCCGAGGGCGCGTGCCGAGGCGGAGTCGTCCGCGACGCCGCCGGCCTCCAGATCGACGAAGGCCTCGTCCAGGCTGAGCGGCTCGACGAGCGGGGAGAGCCGGCCGAGCAGCTCCATCACCTGGTCGCTGACGGTCCGGTACAGCGCGAAGCGCGGAACCAGATACGCCGCGTTGGGCGCCAGTCGTCTGGCCTGCGCCATCGGCATCGCCGAGTGCACACCCAGGCGCCGGGCCTCGTATGACGCGGTGGCGACCACGCCCCGCATGCCGAGGCCGCCCACCACCACCGGTTTGCCACGCAGGCTGGGCTTCGCCGCCTGCTCAGCAGAGGCGTAGAAGGCATCCATGTCCAGATGCAGGATGGTGGGCACTGGTCTCACATGGACCGATGCTGCCCTACACCACTGACAACCGCCCCGCACGGCACGTGCGGGGCGGTTGTCAGTGGCGATGCCGTCTCAGCCCGCGCGGTTGCGCCGCCGGGCCAGTTCGTCGGCGGGGTTGTTGCCGACCAGCGTCTCGCCGGTGTCGATGCGCTCGCCATGGAGCTGCGAGAGTGCCACGTCGACGTCCCGCCAGACAACGCCGACGGCGATGCCGAAGATCCCCTGTCCTCCCTGGAGGAGACTGACGACCTCGTCGGGCGAGGAGCACTCGTAGACCGTCGCCCCGTCGCTCATGAGGGTCATCCGCTCAAGATCCGTGAACCCGCGGGCCCGCAGATGCTGGACGGTGGTGCGAATGTTCTGGAGCGCCACACCTGTGTCCAGGAACCGTTTGACGATCTTGAGGAGTACGACGTCCCTGAAACTGTAGAGACGCTGAGTCCCCGAACCGTACGCCGGACGCACACTCGGCTCCACGAGCCCCGTGCGTGCCCAGTAGTCGAGCTGTCGGTAGGTGATCCCGGCCGCCGCGCACGCTGTGGGCCCCCGATAGCCGATGTCCCCTGCCACTGCCACACCGTCCGCTGCCACCACTGCCGGCTGAACCGGCTGTCTGATGGAGTGGCCGGCCGCACTGCCGTGCTGCCGGTACGGCCCACCCTCAGCCGTACCGTCGCCGCTGCTTCTCACGCCGACCTCCGTCCTTGACCTGCCATCTCGAAGGTAGGCAGTCACCAGGGGTGCGTCAACGATCGCCACACTCGGCACGCCGAGTGATAATCACCCTGAGGGTGGTTTCCCGTGACTGATTTCCGGGAACGGCTTGTCGGATGCGCTGATGCCGGCCACCGGCGGACGGTCACTGGCTGTTGGTACCGAAGTCCTCCGGCGAGATCTGGTCGAGGAACTCGCGGAACTTCTCCACCTCGTCCTCCTGCTCGTCGGGAATGGCGATGCCGGCGTCGTCGAGCACACCGTCACTGCCGTAGATAGGCGTACCGGTGCGCAGGGCGAGCGCTATGGCGTCGGAAGGCCGCGCGCTCACCTCGACACCACTGGCGAAGACCAGCTCCGCGTAGAAGACCCCTTCCCTGAGGTCCGTGATCCGGACCTCGGTGAGCTCCTGGCCCACGGCCTCGAGCACATCCTTGAAGAGATCATGGGTCAGCGGCCTGGCCGGAGCCATGCCCTGCTGGGCGAAGGCGATCGCGGTCGCTTCCCCAGGGCCGATCCAAATAGGGAGGTACCGGTCGCCTCCCACTTCACGCAGGAGCACGATCGGTTGGTTGGAGGGCATTTCCACCCGGACACCCACAACGTCGAGCTCGTTCACACAGCAACCCTAGGACGTGCTCGCCATGTTTGGATAGTCGGGCCCCTCCGGACTCAGTGGAAGCCGGCCTTGAGCGCCGTCTGCACGAGTGCCGCGTGGAGCCGGACGGACAGGTCCGCAAGCTCCCTCGCGGTGGCCTCCGCATGGGCCCTGGTCTGCGGATTCCGGTGTCGGCGCAGGGGCGCGACCACCTGCTCGACCAGACCGGCCTCCCGCTCGGCGGCGGCCTTCACAGCCCGTAGATGCCGGGGTTCCAGGCCGAATCGGCCCAGATCCGCCACCAGCCTGGCCACGGTCACGGCCTCGGCGTCGTAGCTGCCCCCTGCCGCGGGCGCGACCAGGGCGTACGCCTCCCACTCGACGAGCTGCTCCTCGCTGATCCCGGCGGCCGCCAGGAGCTCGGAGCGTCCGATGCGGGAGGCTGTGGTCCGTCCGGCGCCCTGGTCCCAGGGAGCATCGCCGGGCTCGCCCGGTGCTCCTCCGGAGGGCAGGGTGGGCTGTTCACCGCGCTCCAAGGCGTCCAGGTGCTCCCGGATGACCTTGAGCGGCAGATAGTGGTCCCGCTGCATCCGCAGGACCTGGGCCAGCCGCTCGACGTCGGCGGAACAGAACTTCCGGTAGCCCGATGGTGTCCGCTCCGGCTCGACGAGCCCTTCCGCCTCCAGGAAGCGGATCTTGGAGATGGTGACTTCGGGGAACTCGTCGCGCAGCTGGAGGAGCACCGTGCCGATGCTCATCGCACGCTCGACCGCGGCGGCGGTGCCGTGACCGGCACCGCCTGTCGGTGTTCGCAGCATGGACCTTCCTGGGGGTCCCCCCGGACGGAGTCCGGGGAAGGGTCACACGCCTCGCTGACTCGCGTAGAAGACCAGTCGGTACTTCCCGATCTGGACTTCGTCGCCGTTGGACAGCGCGACGGAATCGATGCGCTCACGGTTGACGTAGGTGCCGTTGAGACTGCCGACGTCGCCCACCGTGAAACTACCGTCCGAATTCCTGTGGAACTCCACATGGCGCCGCGACACGGTCACGTCGTCCAGGAAGATGTCACCCTGCGGGTGCCGGCCGGCCGTCGTCAGGTCACCGTCCAGCAGGAACCGGCTGCCCGAGTTGGGGCCTCGGCGGACCACCAGGAGCGCCGATCCCGCAGGCAGGGCGTCGACCGCGGCCTGAGCCTCGGGCGAGAGCGACGGAAGGACCGTCTGGCCTGTCGCCTCGGCCTCGTACGCCTCGATGCCGGAGATCGAGATCGTCGACGTCGTTTCCGAGGCGCGCTCGGGAATCCCGCCCCTCAGCGGCGCACCGCAGTTGGAGCAGAAGCGGCCGGCCTCTGCGTTGTCGTGCCCACACCTCGGACAGACCAGCCCACCACCGGCCGACGGGCCACCGAAGCCTATGCGTCCTGCACCGGCGGGGCCGCCGGACGACGCGCCGGACCCGCCGGGGGAACCCGGCATCTCATCGCGGAAGAGCGGGCGCTCAGTGCCCTGCTCCTCGGCCCCCTGGCCCTGGCGCGGAGCACGGTGGCGGGCAGCACTGCCGCTGTCCTCGCGTGCGCTCTTTCCGAACAACTTCGCAAACAACTTCACGGGCGTTTCCCCTTGACCGAAATAGACCCGCCCGTGGGGCAGGACGAACCCTGAACGAACACACCTGCCGACCCGGACATCTTCACAACGTCCGTGTCCACCCGACAGTTTCCACCACGGGCCACGGATCCGTTGCGCCGACCCCCCGCAACCTCGCACCCGTGTCCTTCGACCACTGTGCACCACGTCCTCACCGGGACGACGACCGAGCGTAATCAGGCTGCTTCGCCGGGCGCAAGGCATCGACGACGATGTCCTGGGCACGGGCTACTTCCGCCGTGGCCTGCTCCTTCTCGAGCGTCTGCACCACCCCGCCGGGAATGTTCAGGGCCGGCTCCAGGTCCTGCGGCTTGCCGATGACCTTGAACTCGTACGGAGCCTCGACCTTCCGGCCGTCGACCCTCAGGTCTCCCGCGTCACCGGAGAAGTACGTGTTGGCGACCACGCGGACACCGTTGATCTCGATGGCCTCCGCACCCGCGGCGCGCAGCTCCTGGATGGTGTCGAGGAGCATGTCGGCCTCGACCGCACCACTCGGGTCTTTGATGGTCAGTGTGATGCCGGGGCCGTGCGCTGCGACGGTACCGGCAAGGATCCCGAGCTGGCGCTCCTTCTCGAGCGTCTGCCTACGGGCCTCCTCCGCCTGGTCGGAGCTGTTCTCCAGCTCGGTCCGCTGGTCGTCGAGGCGCTGCTTCTCGTCCTCGAGGCGCTGGGTGCGGTTGTCGAGCTCGTCGAGGATGCGCACCAGGTCCTCCTGGCGGGCGCCTCGCAGCGCGCTGTTGTCGCTGTTCGACCGGACCTGGATCGCGAGACCAAGGCCGAGTACGAACAGCAGCAGCGCGACGATGAGTTGAGCCCTGCTCACCCTGGGCGGCCAGAGCCCGGCCCTCAGCCGCTGACGGCCGGAGACCTCCTCGGGCGCGGCCGACGGCTGGGGCACGGGTGTCTCCGCCGGGAGCGGGCCGGGCGGTTCCTCGCTGCTCGAGTGCTGTTCGTTGCTCATCGGCCTCAAGCCCGGAAGACGTGGCGGCGGATCGCCGCGGCGTTGGAGAAGATCCGGATGCCGAGCACGACCACCACGCCTGTGGAGAGCTGCGCGCCGACACCCAGTTTGTCGCCGAGGAAGACGATGAGTGCCGCCACCACGACGTTCGAGAGGAACGACACCACGAAGACCTTGTCCACGAAGATCCCGTCGAGCATGGCCCGCAGGCCGCCGAAGACGGCGTCCAGCGCTGCCACGACGGCGATCGGAAGATACGGCTCGACCACCGCCGGCACTTCGGGCCGGACCAACAGTCCGACCACGACTCCCACGACGAGGCCCAGTACGGCGATCACGATGTGCCCTTCCCTGAGTCTGCCGCACCACTGCCCGTGTCTGCGGCCTGAGGCTCTGCTGTTCGTACGATCAGGCTGGGCGCGGCAGGCAGACGCACCATCTCCTGGGCGGAGATGCTGGTGCGAATGTCGAAGTTCTCGTGCAGCGCCTGCAGATACAGGCCGTCCGCGCTGTCGCGGAAAGTACTGACGAGCTTCTTCCCGTCCCCCACCGCTAGCACCGTGTACGGCGGCACCAGCGGCCTGTTGTCGACCAGTATGGCGTCGCCCGCGGCACGGATCGCCGACAGGGCGGTCAGCCGTTGCCCGTTGATGGCGACGGCCTCCGCTCCGGACTGCCAGAGGCCGTTGACGACGCGCTGCATGTCCCGGTCACGCACCCGCCCCGTGTCCGCGAAGCCGGTGGACTCACGCGGGCCACCACCGCCCTGGTCGGTGTCCTCCGCGTCGTCGATGACCAGCTTGACGCCCGGCCCCTCGACCGGAGTTGCGCCGGAAAGCAGCGCCACGAGCCCGCCCTGGTCCCCGCCGTGCTGTTCGAGCGCCTTGCGCTGCCGTTCGCCGACGTCTTCGCGTAGGGCCTCAACGTCCTTCTCGAGCGCGTCTGCCGTGGACGTCTCGGCGTTGACGCGGTCAATGAGTTCCTCGCGCTCCTTGGCCAGGACCGGGGCCGCGACCCGGGCCTCCGCGGCGCCGAGGGTCACGACGAGGGCGGCAAGCACCAGCCCGGCCGCCAGGCCGATCTTCGCCTTGAGCGTGCGCGGCATACCGGCGCTGCCGTCCGCCCTGCGACGTGCCGAGGCCTCGGCGTATCCCTCGTCGAGGCTGTGCTCCATCACCGTGGTCAGCAGCGACATGGACGCGTCGGGGCGGGGAGGCGGCGTTGCGCTACTCCGATCGGGGGGCGGCTGCGACATGCCGCACATCGTCGCACGTCATGGCTGCCGCCGCCGAATGCGCCCGCCATAGGCCCGGAAGCCGCCGTGCAAGGGCTTCCGGGCCGAGGTCACCGGCTTCAGTCGCCCGCGCTGTCCACGACGGCCGCCCACTCGTCGAGCAGCGCCTGGGTAGCCGCCTCGTCGGGTCCTTCCGCCCACAGATGGGTGACCGCCTCGGACGGGTCCGGCAGGACCATCACCCAACGGCCGTCTGTCTCGACGACCCGGACACCGTCGGTGGTGTCCACGCTGCGCTCGCCCGCCGCCTCCACGACCCGGCGCATGACCAGACCCTTGACCGCCCACGGGGTGGCGAGGTCGCGGCGCAGCACGTGGGCGCGGGGAATGCGGGCGTCGATCTGGCTGAGCGTGAGCTGCGTCCTCGCCACCAGACCGATGAGCCTGACGAAGGCGGCGGCGCCGTCGAAGACACTGCTGAACTCGGGGATGATGAACCCGCCCCGGCCGTCGCCACCGAAGATCGTGGAGTCTTCCCGACCCACCCGTGTCAAGTCGTCCGGGGACGTGGTCGTCCACTCCACCTGCGTGCCGTGATAGGCAGCGACCTGTTCGGCGACGCGCGTGGTCGTCACCGGCAACGCCACCAGCCCGCTCCGCCGTTCGGCCGCCACGAGATCGAGCATGACCAGCAGGGCCCGGTCGTCCTCGATGATGCGGCCCCTCTCGTCCACCAGGGACAGCCGCTCACCGACCGGGTCGAAACGCACGCCGAAGGCAGCGCGTGCGGAGGACACGATCTCACCGAGACGCACCAGGCCGGCCCTGCGCGACTCCGCGGATTCGGTCGGCCGGGACTCGTCGAGCCCGGGGTTGATCGTGAGCGCGTCGACGCCGAGGCGGCCGAGCAGGCTGGGCAGGACGAGCCCGGCGCTGCCGTTGGAGGCGTCGACGACGACCTTGAGACCCGCGTCGGCGATACCCGCCGTATCGACGTTGCGGAGCAGGGAGCCCGTGTAGGAGTCGAAGACGCTCGACGGGAAGTACAGGTCCCCGATCTCGCCGGGGAAGGCCCTGCGGTACTCCTGCCGCGCGTAGACCCTGTCCAGCTTCCGCTGCCGCGCCTGGGAGAGGTCGGCACCCCGCTCGTCGAAGAACATGATGTCGACCGAGTCGGGCACACCGGGCGACGTTCGGATCATGATCCCGCCGGCACTGCCCCTGGCGGTCTGCTGACGCGCGACGGGCAGTGGCACGTTCTCCAGGTCACGTACGTCGATGGCGCTGGCCTGCAGTGCGGAGATGACGGCTCTCTTCAGTGCGCGGGCACCACGGGAGTGGTCACGCGCGGTGGTCACCGTCGCACCCTTCTTCAGCGTCGTCGCGTAGGCACCGGCGAGCCGTACGGCAAGCTCCGGTGTGATCTCGACGTTGAGGATTCCGGAGACACCGCGAGCTCCGAAGAGATGTGCCTGTCCGCGCGACTCCCAGATGACCGAGGTGTTGACGAAGGCGCCGGCTTCGATGGTCTTGAACGGATACACCCGGACGTTGCCCTGGATGATCGATTCCTCGCCGATGAGACACTCGTCGCCGATGACCGCGCCGTCCTCGATGCGGGCCGCCCGCATGACGTCGGTGTTCTTTCCGATGACACAGCCGCGGAGATTGCTGTGCTCACCCACGTACACGTTGTCGTGGACGACGGCCCGGTGCAGGAAAGCACCGGACTTCACGACCACGTTCGAGCCGATCACGGTGTGTTCGCGGATTTCCGCGCCCGCTTCGACCTTGGCGTAGTCGCCGATGTAGAGCGGGCCCCGGAGGACAGCGTCCGGATGGACCTCGGCACCTTCCGCCACCCAGACCCCGGGGGAGATCTCGAAGCCGTCCAGTTCCACGTCGACCTTGCGCTCGAGCACGTCGGCCTGGGCCTTCACGTAGCTCTCGTGCGTGCCCACGTCCTCCCAGTAGCCCTCCGCGATGTAACCGCAGATGAGCTTGCCGTCTTTCATGAGCTGGGGGAACACGTCGCCCGACCAGTCCACGGAGGTGTCGGCCTGGACGTAGTCGAATACCTCGGGCTCCATGACGTAGATGCCCGTGTTCACGGTGTCCGAGAAGACCTGGCCCCATGTCGGCTTTTCGAGGAAGCGCTCGACCTTCCCGTCTTCGTCCACGATGGTGATCCCGAATTCCAAGGGGTTCGGAACCCGGGTCAGGCACACCGTGACGAGTGCGCCCTTCTCCTTGTGGAAAGCGATGAGATCCGTGAGGTCGAAGTCGGTGAGCGCGTCGCCTGAAATGACGAGGAAGGTGTCGTCCTTGAGGGCTTCCTCGGCATTCTTCACACTGCCCGCGGTGCCGAGTGGTTTCTCCTCGTTGGCATAGCTGAGCTCCATCCCAAGTTCTTCGCCGTCGCCGAAGTAATTCTTGACGAGAGAGGCGAGGAACTGGACGGTGACGACGGTCTCGTTGAGCCCATGCCGTTTGAGCAGCCTCAGCACGTGCTCCATGATGGGCCGGTTGGCCACGGGCAGGAGCGGCTTGGGCATGCTCGAAGTCATGGGACGAAGGCGTGTGCCTTCGCCGCCTGCCATCACGACGGCCTTCATGTCGGTAACGTCCTCCTCGAAGAGACGACGGTCCAGCCGACTTCACCCGTCGGGGCAGCACCGGCGAGCGGTGCGGGCCGGCGACTCTGCACGGCGCCACGACAACGGGCTAATCGGCTACTGCGTCCGCCTTGACCAGACGGCGGACTTGGACCACGTACAGGATCCCTGCCCACCAATAGAGGGTTGTACCCCATCCGGCGAACGCCCATCCGAAAATCGTACCCAGCGTTGCCAGCCAACCACTTCCGTCGCTGAGCAGCAACAAGGGGAAGGCGTACATCAGGTTGAAGGTTGCAGCTTTGCCGAGGAAGTTCACCTGGGGCGGCGGGTAGCCGTGCCTGCGCAGGATTGCCACCATGACGAGCAGCATCAGCTCCCGGGCGAGGAGCGCGGCCGTCAGCCATAGCGGAAGGATCTCGCGCCAGGTGAGCCCGACAAGGGTGGACAGAATGTAGAGACGGTCAGCGGCCGGGTCCAGGAGCCGGCCCAGACTGCTGATCTGATTCCACTTCCGGGCGAGCTTGCCGTCGAGGTAGTCACTGACACCGCTCAGCATCAGTACGAGCAGGGCCCAGCCATCGCTGTTGGGCCCACCGAACACGGGGCGAAGAATCAGCCACAGGAAAAGCGGGACCCCGACGAGGCGAGCCATGCTGAGGATGTTGGGGATGGTGAGTACTCGGTCCGTCTGAACTCGAGTCTCCTGGACCTCCACCCGGGGGCCTCCTGTGAAGAACGTGCCAATGATGCCCCCTGACCCTACCCTCAGTCCTCGGGAGACGGTGCACAGGGGGGCGGAACGGGCCGGGAACGCAGAAAAGCCCCGTGCCACAAGGGCACGGGGCTTTCCCGGAATAATTGTTCGGCGGCGTCCTACTCTCCCACAGGGTCCCCCCTGCAGTACCATCGGCGCTGAAAGGCTTAGCTTCCGGGTTCGGAATGTAACCGGGCGTTTCCCTAACGCAATGACCACCGAAACACTATGAAATTAACCAACACCGGATACTGCGCTTAATCAAGCACAGTCACGGCCGTTCGTTATTTCAGAACTAACACAGTGGACGCGAGCAACTGAGGACAAGCCCTCGGCCTATTAGTACCAGTCAGCTCCACCCGTTACCGGGCTTCCACATCTGGCCTATCAAC